>CAZFUU010000042.1:0-9929 GCA_964522565.1 uncultured bacterium
CAAAAAGCTAAACCGATTACCAATGTGACCTTGAAACGTCTGGCGGACAAGGGCTTGAAGGTGAGCTATCTGGCCGTAGACCGTTACGGAAAAATTGACCTTGAAAAATTGAAATCAGCCATGACAGACGAGACCGGCCTGGTTTCAATCATGATGGCGAATAATGAAATCGGAACGATTCAGGATGTCAAATCGATCGCGAAAATTGTCCATGAGCGCGGGGCGCTTTTCCATACGGACGCGGTCCAGGCGGTGGGGAAAATTCCGGTCAATGTTAATGAGCTTGACGTTGATTTCCTGACGCTTTCGGGGCACAAGATTTACGGCCCGAAAGGTATCGGGGCGCTTTACGTTCGAAAAAATGTTCCGTTTTGCCCCATGATCCGGGGCGGCCATCAGGAAAAGGGACGGCGCGCCGGCACGGAAAACACATTGGGAATTATCGGGCTCGGCAAAGCGGTTGAAATGCGGGAAAAAGAAATGAGAGAAGAGGAAAAGCGGCTACTTGAATTAAAGTCCGAAATGAAAAAACGGATTGAAAAAATTCCGGATATGCAGATTAACGGGCATCCGTCGGATTGCCTTGCCGGAACGCTGAATGTTTCTTTTGACGGCGCGGAAGGCGAAGCGCTTCTGTTGTATCTGGATCTTGAAGGATTTGCCGTGTCGACAGGGTCGGCGTGTGCCTCAGGTTCTCTTGATCCCTCGCATGTTTTGTTGGCGACGGGCGTGTCTGCCGAACGGGCGCACGGATCGATTCGGGTGAGTATGGGCAGAGAGACGACCCTGGCACAGGTTCACGATTTTACGGAGGCATTGACGCGCGTTGTCCAGCGTGTCAGGTCGATGTCATCTGCTTACGTGAAAGGAAAAGTATGAACTTTCCGGATGAATGGGTATATTCCGATAAAGTCAAAGACCACTTCATGAATCCGAGAAACATTCTGAAAGAGGGAGAGGACTTTTCGGCGGACGGCGTCGGGCTTGTCGGGAATGTCAAGTGCGGGGACCAGATGATGGTCGCTATCAAAGTAGACCCGTCGGGGCAGGTGATCACGGATTGCAAATGGAAAACCTACGGATGCGCCAGCGCCATCGGAAGCACCTCGATGATGTCCGAAATGGTCAAGGGAATGAAGATCGATGAGGCCTACCAGCTTTCCCCGAAAGATATTACCCGCGAACTCGGAGGGCTTCCCGAACACAAGATTCATTGTTCGGTGCTTGGCGACAAGGCGCTTCGGGCCGCGATAGACGATTATTACAAAAAAGCGGGAAAACCGGAAAAAATCAAGCGCGACGAGGCGAAGATTATATGTCAGTGCATGAACGTGACGGATCATGAAATTGAAGACGCGGTTTTGGAAGGCGCGCGGACGTACCTCCAGCTTCAGGAAAAGACGAAATGCGGGACCGTTTGCGGCCAGTGCAAACCGGATACCGAACGCCTTCTCGCCGGGTACCTCCGCAAGCACTTCTCAGGGCAATAAATTTTTTTCTTGACAAATGATACTAATATAGTATCATTACCAATTATGAAATTGATTACACGGGAAACGGACTATGCGGTGCGGGCGCTGTGTTATATCGCTGGCAAACGGGGCGAGGTCGTTTCGGTCACGGAACTGGTTCGGAAGATGAAAATACCGCGGCCGTTTTTGCGGAAAATCCTTCAGATTTTAACCCAGGAAGGATTGTTGGAATCCTATAAAGGCCAGGGCGGGGGTTTTGTGTTGGGCCGGCAGGCGGCAGAAATTCATTTAACGGATTTGATCACAGCGTTTCAGGGAGATCTCAAGCTGAATCAATGTATTTTTAAAAAGCGGCTTTGCCCGAATCGTGACTCATGTTCCCTGAGGCAGGAAATTCTTGGAATCGAGCAGGACGTTATCGGGCGAATGAAGAGAATCACGATTGCCTCGCTCGCGAACGGAAACGGATATCATGGGTAAGAGAAAAATTATCGCGATTGACGAAGAAAAATGCAACGGCTGCGGGCTTTGTATTCCCAATTGTCCGGAGGGCGCTTTGCGGATTATCGATGGAAAAGTCCGGCTGATCGGCGACCTGTTTTGTGACGGGCTCGGCGCCTGCATCGGACACTGTCCCGAAGGCGCGATTCGGATTGAAGAACGGGAAGCCGAACCTTACGATGAAAAAAAAGCGATGGAAAATATTGTCAGGCAAGGCGAAAATACCGTGTTGGCGCATCTGGATCATTTGCGGGATCATGGCGAGGCCGGGTATTTAAAACAAGCGTTGGATTTTTTGCAGGAACGCGGGATTGATATCGGCAGGCACAAGCAGGCCAAGCGTGATTTGAAACCTTGCGCGCCGTCACAATGCCCAGGTTCCATGGCCGTTAGCTTTGATCATCATCCGTCGGCAAGCGATGATCCTGACAGTGTCCCTGAGCCAAAAAATGTTTCGGAATTGCGCCAGTGGCCGGTTCAGTTGGCGCTGGTGCCTCCGTTCGCGCCTTATTTGAACGGCGCGCATTTGCTGATTGCGGCGGATTGTGTGCCGTTCGCGTACCCGGATTTTCACGCGGATTTTTTGAAAGGAAAAGTGCTGTTGATCGCGTGCCCGAAACTGGACGATACGGAATTTTATATGGAAAAATTAACGGAAATTTTTAAAATAAACGAAATCAAGTCAATCACGTGCGTTCATATGGAAGTGCCCTGTTGTTTTGGGCTGAAGCATCTGATCAGCGGAGCTTTGGCAAAAGCGGGCAAGGAGGTTTCCGTGGAAAACGTGGTTGTTTCAATCAAAGGGGGAAGATCATGAGTATGTTTTGCTATCAATGCGAACAGGCGGCAAAAGGGACCGGTTGCAATATCATGGGGGTTTGCGGGAAAGACCCTGAAACGACGAAACTCCAGGATTTGTTGATTTATGCGTTAAAAGGAATCGCGGTATACGGAAAACTGGCGCGGGAGTTGGGGATTGTCAATGATGAGATCGACCGGTTTGTGATCGAAGGGCTTTTTACGACCGTGACCAATGTCAATTTCGACCCCGAGACGCTTCAAGACAATATTATAGAGGCGTTTCAGATGAAGGAACGTGCAAGGGGATTGTTTGAAAAGGGCTACCAAAAAAAGCACGGCAAGCTTTATCCCGGGAAACTTCCCGTTGAAGCCGAATGGAAACCGGCGGACACGCAAGCGGGCTTGATCGAACAGGCCGAGCGCGTGGGCGTGCTTGCCGATGTGATTTATGGCGAAGATATCAAGAGTTTAAGAGGGCTTTTGCTTTATGGCATGAAAGGAATGGCTGCTTATGCAGACCACGCCTGGGTCCTGGGGAAAAGAGATGAAGCCGTCACGTCCTTTTTTTTCAAGGGGCTTTCGGCGCTTGCCAATGACCGTTTGACCGCGGATGAATTGACCGGCCTTGTGCTCGAGTGCGGCAAGGTAAATTTGCGTTGTATGGAAATTCTGGATCAGGCGCATACGGAACGCTACGGGCATCCGGAGCCGACACCGGTTTCGATCGGAATTAAAAAAGGGCCCGCGATTGTCGTTTCCGGACATGATTTGCTCGATCTTGAAATGCTCCTCCAGCAGACGGAAGGAAAGGGAATTAACATTTACACGCACGGAGAAATGCTTCCCGCGCACGGCTATCCGGCATTAAAGAAATACAAGCATCTCGTCGGAAATTACGGCGGCGCGTGGCAGGACCAGGCGAATGAATTTGACGCCTTTCCGGGCGCGATTTTAATGACGACCAACTGTATTCAAAAACCGCGCGACACGTATCAAGACAGGATTTTCACGACGGGTTTGGTCGAGTGGCCGGGCGTCCGTCATATTCCCGAACAGGGCGGAAAAAAAGATTTTACGCTGGTCATTCAAAAGGCCCTGCAGGCGGGCGGATTTCCCGCCGATGTCCCGGACAAAACGATTCTGGTCGGCTGCGGGCATCAGGCCGTCCTTAATTTGGCGGGGCAGGTCGTTGACGCGGTGAAACAGGGAAAAGTCAGGCATTTTTTCCTGGTAGGCGGATGTGACGGCGCGAAACCGGGACGTAATTATTACACCGATTTTGCGATGCGCGTTCCGGAGGATTGCGTGATTTTAACGCTGGCGTGCGGAAAATTCCGCTTCAACAAGCTTGATTTCGGCGATATTGGAGGGATTCCGCGGTTGCTGGATGTGGGGCAGTGCAACGATGCGTATTCCGCCGTGAAAATCGCGCTGGCCCTTGCGGAAGCGTTTAAATGCGGGGTCAATGAACTTCCGCTGTCACTGGTGCTGTCCTGGTATGAACAGAAAGCCGTCGTCATTTTATTGACGCTTCTTTCGCTCGCCGTCACTTCCGGCGTTTTTAAGCCCCAATGTTTTGAATTTGCTCGTGGAAAAATTCGATTTAAAACCAGTGACGACGGCTGAAGCGGATTTAAAAGCTATTTTGAAATAAAGCAGGAGGAAAAAGGCATGGCACGTCAACATGTGGAAGATTTGATAAAAATCATAGAGTATCCCAAGAGCGGCATTATGAGCAAAGTCGTTTGCAAGGGGGATTTGTCCAACTATACGCTCATGTGCCTGGCGGCGGGTACGGACATTTCGGAACACACGTCCACGCGCGAGGGTTCGGTACTGGTTTTGGAAGGAAAAGGAATGTTTTCCCTGAATCAGGTTCAGATCAAATTGGAACCCGGGACATTTATTTTCATGCCGAAGGACGCGCCTCATTCCCTGAAGGCGGATACCAATTTGGCGTTCCTGTTAAGTTTGTCGGGCAGGGAATCGTAGCCAAGTTTGCCGGTTGTGGTATAATCGCAATGAAGTTTTGGGGACAGGCCCTGAAACAATATTACCATTTTTCAAGGAGGAGTTGTTAGGCCATGGCGAAAGTAATATATGATCGGGAAGCTTGTATTGGTTGCGCGGCGTGTACGTCCGTATCGAGCAATTGGGTCATGAATGCGGATGGAGACAAGGTGGAACCGAAAAAACTGGAAATTTCGGCGGAAGAATTGGCGGAAAACAAGGAAGCCGAAAGCGTTTGCCCCGTCAATGCGATTAAAATCGAAGAATAAGCCGGATTTGAGAGGGGGCGTATGTCTATGAACTGGGCATGTCCTCATCAAAGCGAAGATAAATGCACAAAACTCGGCAAAAGTTGTTATCCGGCGCAGGCAGGATTTGTTCTCAAGGGAAAGGCCCGGTTGGTGAGTCAGCCGGGCTGTAACCCGCAATCCGCAATCCGGAAACAGAGAAAGGAAACGAACCAATGAGGCAGGAAGTTGAAAAGGCGCTGGAAAAAATCAGGCCCTATTTACAAGCCGACGGCGGCGACTTAACGCTTGTGAATGTTACCGACGACGGCATTGTTGAGGTGCAGCTCACCGGCGCGTGCGGGGGTTGTCCCATGTCTCAAATGACGCTCAAAAACGGCATCGAGCGCATGTTGAAACAGGAAGTTCCGGCCGTTAAAAGCGTCGTTGCCGTTTAGTAAGGTTTTTCAAAATATCAGTGTTGGCGCGTTACGGCGTTTAGAATATCACATGTTTAACTGAAAAGCATGGTTGCTGTCAGGGGCATCTCGCGCGGTTGTTATTTTTTTAAACGCGCACCTACGGTTTGAGTGAGTTGAACATGTCTTGCCGCTTTGGAGTCAATGGGGATATGTGCATCCAAATTAAAAACAACGTTTATTGGGTCGGCAAAGTGGACTGGGAACTGCGCAAATTTCACGGTGACGAATATTCCACGCATCGCGGCACGACGTACAATTCCTACTTGATCAAGGACGAGAAAGTAGCGCTGATTGATACCGTTTGTTCGCCGTTTGAGGAAGAATTCATAGCCCAGCTTTCTCAAATCATCGATTTGAAGCGAATCGACTATATTATTTCCCCCCATGCCGAACCCGATCATAGCGGCGCACTGCCGGCATTGATGCGGCTCATTCCTGACACGCCTGTTTATTGCTCCGCCAACGGCATGCAATCACTCAAGGGGCACTACCATCAGGACTGGAATTTCCGTTCGGTCAAAACGGGTGACCGGCTCTGTCTCGGGCAAAAGGAATTGATTTTTGTCGAAGCCCCCATGTTGCATTGGCCAGACAGCATGTTTTGTTATCTGACCGGAGAACGGATCCTTTTCAGCAATGACGCGTTTGGCCAGCATTATGCGACGGACCGGCTTTTTAATGATTTGGTGCATCCAGCTGAATTGTCTGAAGAAGCCATTAAGTATTACGCGAATATTCTCGCGCCCTTTAGCAAGCACGTACAGAAAAAAATAAAGGAATTGAGCGAGATGAATCTGCCGATCGACATGATCTGTACGAGCCACGGCGTCATTTGGCGCGACAATCCGAAGCAGATCATTGACAAATATCTTCAATGGGCAAACGCTTACCGGGAGAACCAGATCACGATTCTCTACGACACGATGTGGGATGGAACGCGAATCATGGCGGAACGAATTGCCGCAGGCATTCGCGCGGCGGATAGTGAGACGGTGATTAAGGTTTATAATCTTTCCAAGGCGGACAAAAACGATGTTGTTACCGAAGTTTTCAAATCGAAGGGGGTTGTGGTTGGGTCTTCGACTGTGAATCAGGGAATTTTGTCTTCGGTTGCCGGTATTCTGGAAGAAATTCGAGGGCTCCGTCTTTACGGAAAATATGGCGCTTCGTTCGGATGCTATGGCTGGAGCGGTGAATCCGTGAAAATGATCGGCGACCTTTTGAAATCGTCCGGCTTTTCGGTGATTGATGAAGGGCTGAAAACCCGCTGGATGCCGGATGCGGCTGCAATCAGCGCCTGTCTTGATTATGGAAAAAAAATAGCCGCCGCTTTTGCCAGGCCGATTTCCGTCTAATGATAAAATCCGGAAACAGGGCATACCGGAATATATTGTTCCGCAGAGACAGGCAGGTAATTGAGATGGGCGCATGATGAATGAAGAAGATGAATTGAAGGACTGGGAGATTCAGCGTGAGGAGGATCCTCCGGAAGAGCTGAAACGGAAGTGGATCGTGGATGAGATGAAGGAGAGGGTTTCCTTGACGTGTCAGGCATGTCAGCAGCCCGTGCCGCCTGATGCGGTGTCTTGTCATTTTTGTGGCGCATCCATTCACCGGACAGATGTCGGATTTTTATCGAAGATGGCTTGCTGGGTTAAGAAGCTGTTCGGCGGGAAGAGGTGAGGATAGGCGGAAAATCATTTTGTCAATCAATTGCGGGTTGTGGTATCATGACGCCTTGAAATTGGCTTTGCGGTATCATCAATTTTTGCCAACATTGAGAAAACAAGAAAAGGAGCGATTTTATGTCAGACATTAAAAAGGAATTGATTCAGATGCTTAATCGGGCGCTTGAGCTGGAACATGCGGCCAGAATCCAGTACCTGGCGCACGCTGAACTGATTAAGGGCATCAACGCGGAGCCGATCATTGAGCGGTTGAAGGAAATCGCGGGTGACGAGCAGAAACATGAAGATATGTTTCGAACCATGATCGGCAGTTATTTGGGCGGAGAGCCGGTGATGACTTTGGCGGAAACGCACCAGGCCGACGGCACCCAGAAAATTCTCGAAATTAACCTGAAAGGCGAAAAAGACGCGATTGATTTCTATAAGCAGATTTATCGCAAGATTATCGAGAACCGGGAAAAAATGCCGTATGAAGCGGAAACGCTCGAGCATCAACTCAGGCACGTGATCATTGACGAACAGGAGCATGTGGTCGAGCTTTCAACGCTGTTAGGGTTATAAAAAAGTAGTTTGCGAAAACGGGACGGCCTTTGGATAAATAAAGGCCGTCCCGTTTTTATTTTACTTTCTTTTGTTTTCAAAAGGACTGGGAAATGGGAACACAGTTTAGCCGTTCGATGATGCCGCCGCAGGTTGTTTTTGTTGCCCTCGCGGCTGTTTTATTGTTTGGTTCATGCACCCCCCGGGACAGCGGGCAAGATGACTTGTCGTTTGTCAAATTCAGGATTGGGATTGCTCGCGCATTATTTTCCGAGGAGGCGGTTGTATCGGTGCAGTTATGGGATAAACACCAGCTTGCTATCAGGGAACGGATGAGGGATTGCGTGGCAACCTATGATGCTGAAACAAAAACGCAAACGGTTCAATGCCCTCGCGGCATTGCATATGAGCAGGCCCGGCCCGAAGAATTCCAAATTCACGCCAAAGAATTACCGGATATCATCCTGTTGGAAAGCCGCGTCATCAAGCCGGGCGAACCTTACAGGATTCAAATCGCGGGCCAAAGCGAGGACGGCTGCAATATGACTTCAGCGGCTGATGAGGGTATTGCTGAAGGCCAGATTGTTGAGGTCTTTGATTTGGTTTGGGAAACCACATTGATGGGATGCGTTTCACCGCCATAAAGTTCTATTTGCTAAACACTTTGCCTTCGGCGCCGTCGTTTAAACTTTTGATGCCCCGGTTTTTTAAAATTCAGGTTATTCCAGTTTATATTTCTTGAAGATTCTTCTGAAATTCATATAATACAAGCTCTTACGGCTGTTTGTGTGAATTGACAGCTAATATTCAAGCGGGAGTAGCTCAGTTGGTAGAGCGCAACCTTGCCAAGGTTGATGTCGTGGGTTCAAATCCCATCTCCCGCTCCATTTTTCGATTGTTCGGATTGGAAATTTGAGTTGCGACATGCCCTGAGCAGGGCAACCGTATTCTGAGAAACAAAATCTGATTGCCAAAGCCGGTTAATACCCGCCGCGTAACAAGTTCAGAGCAATGAAAGGATGTTGAAATTGAAGGTCAGCGCCAAAGATATTAATTCTTGCGAGAAAATACTATCGGTTGAAATTCCGGAAGAAACGATCCAGGCGGAATTTAACGCTTTTTATGATGCCGTTGCGAAACGCGCGAAAATTCCCGGCTTCCGGCCCGGCCACGCGCCCCGGCACATCATCGCTCTTCACTTCAAAAAAGAAGCACACGACGAGGTGCTTCAATCGCTTCTCGAGCGCGGCGTCAGGGACGCGATTCGCGAAAAACAACTTATTCTGGCCGGCTATCCCAGGGTGGAGGATATTGATTTTAACGAGCGCAAACTGAAATTTAACACGCGGGTTGAATTGCGCCCGAAAATTAAAATCGATAGATATACCGGGCTGAAATTGACCCGGAACATTCCGCCCGTCACCGACAAGGAAATCCAGGATGTGTTAACCCGTTATCAGCAGGCCTATGGAAAATTCGAGCCGGTCGAGCAGGGCGAAGCAGGAATGGGCGATTATTTGATTGCCGATTACCGGCTGGAAGTGGACGGGAACGAAGTCGAAAAACGGGACGGAGAGTGGTTTCAGATCCGCGAAAAGGATTACCTGGAAGGGTTTTCAAATCAGTTGCTCGGGGTTCGCGCGGAAGAAGAACGGAAGGTGACCGTGACATTTCCCGCTGATTATACGCAAAAAGAGTTAGCCGGAAAACAGGGCGTATTTCTCCTGCAGGTCAAGGAGCTGAAACGGAAAAAATTGCCTGAGCTGAACGATGAATTCGCAAAAGAGGTGGGAGATTATCAGACGCTCGAAGAATTAAAAAAAGCTGTTCGGTCAGACCTGGAAGCCCATCAACATTCACACGCCGAAGTGGAAATGGAGAATCAACTGCTGGACGAGTTGATCCGCCGCGCCAAATTTGACATTCCGACTGGAATTCTTCAGCGCCGCAAAAAGTCAATTGTTGAAGAAGAATTGAAAACCATGACGGAACGTGGAGCCGGCGGTGACGAAATCGAAAAAGTAAAACAGCAGATCGAAGACGCGGCTGCCGCGCGGGCTGAACGTGAAATCCGGATTTCTTTTTTGCTGCAGGAAATCGCGGAGAAGGAAAAAGTAACGGCGGCCGAGAGTGATTATGAGAAAAGTTTTCTGCGGATCGCCGAACGGATGAGAAAGCCGGTTGAGGAAATCAGAAAATATTACAAAG
>CAZFUU010000043.1:0-9820 GCA_964522565.1 uncultured bacterium
GGTTGCCGAGGCGTTTGAGAAAGTGTTTAATCGTTCGTTTCAATCCTTTACGCAGGACTGGTTTTCCGATCTGCTAAAAAAAACCTGATAAGTTGACGTGAAAAAATTTTCTTAACTCGTTTCAAGATAACCAGTTAAGGATTTTCTTCCGAAAAGCCGCCATTTAAATTTTATCCTTATATTTGACAGAATCGCGAAAATCTCATAAAATCCGACTCTTTTCAGCCCTTGCCGGCAAACCGTCCCATCGTTTAACAGGCGGAGATTGAGACGAAATAAGTTTGTGCCGAGGGATGAATGTTAGGACGCATGCGCAAGCGGGCGAGCAGATGATTGACCAAAGGATAAAAGGAGATCAGGAATGTCTGGTAAATATGCAATTATAAGCAGCGGATCGAAACAGCACTGGGTGCGTGAACAGGATGTCATTGAAGTCGAGCGGATTGATACCCGGGGCGAAAAAGAAATAGTCCTCAATGAGGTGCTCGCCGTCAGTGACGGCGCAAATCTGACGGTCGGGACGCCTTTTGTGGCGGGCGCGTCGGTGGCGTGCGAGGTTGTGGGAGAAATCAAACAGCCCAAAGTAATCAATTTCAAATTCAAAAGAAGAAAAGGGTATAAACGCAAAAAAGGGCATCGGCAAATCGCCACGAAGCTGAAAGTTAAAACAATTTCTGTCTAGGAAAGGTCAACAATGGCACACACAAAAGCGCAAGGAAGTTCAACAAACGGGCGCGATTCACAGCCGCAAATGCTGGGCGTGAAGGCCTACGGCGGTCAATTTGTCCAGGCCGGTTCCATTATTATCCGGCAAAGGGGAACGAGGTTTAAGCCGGGAAGGTTTGTCGCGCGCGGAAGCGACGACACGCTCTTCGCCCTTCGGGATGGGATCGTGCATTTTAAGCCCAATCGAACCGTCACCTTGCTTCCAAATTCGTAATCAAAGACGGGCATTTCAAAAAAGCAAAGCTGAGAAGGGGAAGAGATTCCCCGACTCAGCTTTTTTTTGGTTTTAACATGAATTTTATCGACCAATTACAATTGAAAATCAGATCCGGCAACGGCGGGCGCGGCTGTATCAGTTTCCTTCACCGGCCTGACCGGAAAAAGCTTCCGAACGGCGGCGATGGCGGCAACGGCGGCGATGTGGTGATGGTTGCCGATTCAAACATCGGCAGTTTGTATCCCTTGAGAAGCAAACGTGTTTATGAAGCGCGACCCGGTGAGCCCGGCAGCGGAAATAATCGCTACGGCCGGAAAGGCGAAGATTGCGTGATCAAAGTCCCGTGCGGGACGACGGTGACCGATCACTCAAACGGGCTTTTGATCCGGGACCTGATAGTGCCGGGCGAGGAAATCATCATCGCGAAGGGCGGCCGGGGCGGTTACGGAAATCATGCCGACAGGCCCGAGACCGCCGGAATCCCGGGCAAGGAACTTGAACTTCTGTTGAACTTTAAAATTATCGCCGATATTTTTCTGGTCGGGCTTCCGAATACAGGGAAAACCGCTTTACTGCGGCGGCTGACAGGAGCCGGCGTTCAGGAGACGGCGTATCCGTTTGCGACAAAAACCCCGCAGTTGGGGACGTTCCGTTCCGACCGGGAACGCATCAGGTTGTGCGAACTGCCGTCCATTTACAGGGCGTCCGAAGACGGCCGGGGATGCGGCACTCATTTTTTGGAGCATCTGGATCGCGCGAAGCTCATTTTTTTTGTGCTTGATGAATCGGGAGAATTTGCGCAAAATCTGACGGAAGGGTTTGAAATTCTGACCGAGGTCCTGGGCCGCCAGAATGAATTGTATCTTGAAATTCCTCGTCTGGTTGTCGTCAATAAGGCCGATTTAATTAAAAAGCCGGTTATTCCGAAACGGGGGATTCTCGGCAAGGAAAAAATCTTGCGGGTATCGGCTGAGAGCGGATTCGGGCTTGATGAATTGATGAGCGCTGCCGGTAAATTATTGAAAGGGACAGAATGAGACAGGGAATTAAAAAACGCAAGCGATGGGTGATTAAACTCGGGACGAGCAGTCTGACGACGGAGGAGGGTGTTTTTTCCTTTGACGCGCTTGAAAAAACCGTTGAAGAAGCCGCCGCGCTGAAATCGCAGAATTACGAAGTCATTCTGGTCAGTTCCGGCGCCATCGCGCTCGGGATGGAAGCAATCGGACTTGCCAGGCGCCCTAAAGCCCTTCCGGAACTCCAGGCATGCGCGGCGATTGGGCAGGGCCGGCTGATGGGGGCTTATGAAAAGGCGTTTAAAAAACACGGATTGCATTCGGCGCAAATTTTGCTGACCCGTGAAGCCCTGCAGGAACGCGAGCGTTACGTGAACGTTAAAAACACGCTGTCCGAACTCCTTCGGCTCGGCGTTGTTCCGGTCGTTAACGAAAACGACACGGTCGCGACGGAGGAAATTAAATTCGGAGACAATGATACGTTGTCCGTTTTAATTGCCGGCCTTATCGAGGCGGATTTGCTCGTCTTTTTAAGCGATATCGAGGGGTTTTATTTGAAAGACAAGACGTTGATTCGCCAGATTCACGACATCAAGGAAATGGAAAATTACATGCAGCATATTCATGCCAAGCGAAGCGAAAAAACGGCCGGCGGCATGCGGGCGAAACTCGAGGCGGCCAAAATCGCGATGAAGTGCGGGATTCCGATTGTGCTGGCGAACGGGCGCGACAAAGATGTGATCGGCAAAATCTTGAAAGGCGAGGAAGTCGGATCGTTGTTTTATTCCGCGCGGCATCGCACCAGCGCCCGGAAAAAATGGATGGCGCATTCGGCGAAAGCGAAGGGCTGCCTGACGGTGGACGAGGGCGCATGCCGGGCGCTTTTGGCGGGAAATAAAAGCCTTTTGCCGAGCGGGGTGGTTGCCGTATCCGGTGATTTTCAAATCGGCGATCTTGTCCGGATTCAGGATGAGGCGCAAAATGTTTTTGCGTGCGGGCTGGTTTATTACGATTGCCGGGAAATCGAGAAAATCAGGGGAAAGAAATCGGGAGAAATTCATTCTGTTTTGGGGTATCATCGTGCCGATGAACTGATCCACCGGAACAATCTTGTTATTTTGGAGTGATAGATGGGACAGGCGGGATTGAATAAAGAAATGACCCGAATCGCGGCGAATGCCAAATGCGCTTCAGTCGCGTTGTCGAATCTTTCTGGCGCGGCCAAGAACCGCGTGTTAAAGGAAGTGGCTTTGGAAATGAGGCGCAGGACGCCGGCTATTTTGAAAGCGAATCAAAAAGACCTCGATGCCGCCGGCCGGATGGGATTGGGAAGCGCCGCCCTGGATCGTTTGCGGCTTGATTCAAAACGAATCAGGGACATGGCGGACTCTGTCGCATCCGTCAGTCGCCTGCCTGAGCCGGTGGGGAAAATTCTTCAAAGCTGGACACGCCCGAACGGGTTGCGCCTTTCAAAAATTACGGTGCCTCTCGGCGTGATTCTGATTATTTACGAATCCCGTCCGAACGTGACGTCCGAATGCGCTTCGCTGTGTTTTAAAAGCGGAAACGCGGCCATTTTACGGGGCGGGCGCGAAGCGGCGGAATCGAACAGGGCAATTTTTGAGGTCTATCAGAGAGTGTTTCGGCGGTTTCGGATCCCGGAAACCGCGCTATCGCTCATTCGCATTTCCGACCGCCGGGCCATTGATGAACTGCTGAAGCTGAGTGACTCTATCAATCTCGTCATTCCGCGGGGAGGGGAGGCCTTGATACGCCGTGTCGCGCGAAATTCTCGCGTACCGGTGATTAAGCATTATCAAGGCATTTGCCATGTTTATGTCGACCGGGATGCCGATCTTCAGACGGCGCTTAAAATTGCCTTCAACGCCAAGTGCCAGCGAACGGGAGTTTGCAACGCGATGGAAACGCTGCTTGTCCATCGCGGGATCGCGCGGCGTTTTTTGCCGGTCTATGTCAAGATGCTTCAAGATGCCGGGTGTGAAATCCGGGGCGACCGATACACCCGCGCCGTTGTGCCCGGGATAGGCGTGGCAACCGAGAAGGACTGGAAGACCGAATATCTCGACAAAATCCTTTCGATTCGCGTCGTGGAAAATATTGGAGAAGCGATCCGGCATATTCAAACCTACGGCTCCGCGCATACGGACGCGATCGTGACGAAAAATGCTCACGCGGCGGAAAAATTCGTCAGGGAAGTCGACTCTTCGTCCGTGATGGTGAATGCGTCGACGCGGTTTTCCGACGGCAATCAATACGGTTTCGGGGCGGAAATCGGAATTTCCACGGATAAAATTCACGCGCGAGGGCCTATGGGGCTCGAAGGCCTCATGTCTTACAAATATGTTGTCAGGGGAAATGGTCAAATCCGGAAATAAATTTAATCAAAGATTGCTATCGTGAAAATCGGTATTTTGGGCGGCACATTCGATCCTGTTCACGAAGGACATTTGGCGCTTGCCCGCGCGGCCTCCCGGCAATTTCAGCTTGATCGCGTTATTTTTGTTCCCGCCTGTCTTCCTCCCGGAAAGGAAATCGGAAATTTAACTTCTCCCGGAAAACGGCTGGAAATGGTTCGGTTGGCGATTTCCGGATGCCCCGGTTTTGAGGTTTCCGATTGTGAAATTACGAGGGGAGGAATGTCTTATACCGTTGATACGCTCAGGTTTTTCAAGCAGAAATATCCGCCGCCGCACGAACTTTTCTTTATTATCGGAGGCGATTGGGCCGCGCGTCTGGGCGAGTGGAACGGCATCGACGAGATTTTTTCACTCGCGCATTTTATCGCCGCCAAGCGCCCTGGATATGACGTCAAGCATACACCGGCCGCGATCCGGTTTCTGGATTTTTCCCCGCTTGATATTTCCGCTACCAAGATACGGGATGCCTTCGCGGACGGGGAGCGCCGGGTGCCTGAAGTGCCTGAAACGGTCCAGCGGTTTATTCGCGCCAATCATTTGTACGAACGGACGGCAAAGCCATGACGACGTTGATGCACGCGGGGATCCTGGTCATTTTACTCCTGTTGTCCGCTTTTTTTTCCGGATCCGAGGCGGCGATTTTTTCCTTGTCGGCAATCGAAAAAAGAAGGCTGCAGAAAAAGCATTCCGTTATCTGGAACACGATTTCCGGCCTCCTGGACCGTCCGCGCCGGACATTAATTACGATTTTAATCGCCAATATGGCCGTCAACATCCTGATGGTGACCATCGCGACATTGATTGCCGTGAAGTTTTTCGGGCTGGGCGGAGTCGGCATTACGATCGCGCTTTTTACCGTGGTGCTGATTCTGGTCGGAGAACTGACGCCGAAAATTTTCGCGATCCGGCATAACGTCCGGTTTGCGTCGGTGTGCGCGATTCCGGTCGAAGTGTTCGCGAAGATTTTTTTTCCGGTCAGAAAAATTTTCAGATGGATCTCCGACTTGATTTTGTCTTTTGTCCTGCGGACGCAGCCCGGGGAAGCGGACTTGCTTTCCGAAGACGAGCTCAAAACCCTTGCCCGGATCGGGGAAGAGGAAGGCGCGCTGCGGGGCGAGGAAGGCGCGATGATACAGAAATTGATTAGCTTGGGCGATCGAATTGTCCGGGAAATCATGACGCCGCGGACGGACATTGTCGCGTTCAATATTGAAGACGGCCGCGATCGGCTGGAAGAACTCATTCGCAGGCATCATTTTACCTATTATCCGGTTTATGAGGGCTCACTCGACCAAATGAAGGGTATTGTGTTTAGGCAGGACGTAATTTTGGAGAAAGACAAACGCCTCGAACAGCTAATCATTTCTCCGCTCTATGTCCCGGAGACCAAACCGGTTGACGAGCTTTTGGTTGAATTTCAAAACCAGCGCCACCGCTGCGCGATCGCGGTCGACGAATACGGCGGAACCGCGGGATTGGTCACGCTGGAGGATGTGATCGAGGAAGTTTTCGGCGAATTTTATGACGAATACGCCAAGGAAGAGCTGGTTCTGAAAAATCTTGGCGGCGGCAGATTTCTTGCCTCCGGGAAAATCGGTCTTCACGAACTTCAGGACAAAATCAATCTTGAAATCGTTTCCGAAAAAAGCGAAACCCTCAGCGGCTGGATTCTGGAACGGCTTGGCAGAATCCCGCTCCAGGGAGAGACGTTTCGCTGGGATAATATCGAGATTTTGATTAAAAAAGCCGACGGCCCCAAGATCCGGCAAGTCGAGATTGCGAGGAAATGGTGACGGCGATTCTTTTGCTTATCGTGATCCTTTTCCTGATTTCGGGGCTGTTTAGCGGAGCGGAAATGGGTTATTTGTCATGCAATAAATTGAAACTGCGTTATTTGGCGGATGAAGGAAACCGCAACGCCCGGATTTTGATGCGGTTTCACAAACAGCCGCAAAGGTTTTTGACTAATATTCTTATTGGAAATAATTTGACCAATGTCGCGTTGACCGCCGTTTCGGCTTATTTTTTTGAAACCTATGCAGGGATTAAGGGCGGATTGACGATTACGCTTATTCTGGCCCCGCTTGTGATTATTTTTTCCGAGACGGTTCCGAAGGACTGGTTCAGGCATAAGGCGGACGAGTTGATTTACCGGATTGCGCCGTTTCTGGCCTGGGTAGACCGGGTTTTTCGCGTGTTCTCCGATTTTTTCCTTTATGTTTCGAATCGCATGCTCGGGCAGACGGATGCTTCTTTTAAACGCAGCCCTTTTGTGACGCGCGATGAATTCAGGTATGTGATTGAGGAAAGCACCAAAAAAGGCGTTTTGCAGCCGCACGAGCGGAAAATGATTGATACCATCTTGAATTTAAGTTCGGTCCCCGTCGAACAAGTGATGATTCCGCTTGCACAGTCACCGAAGGTTCCTTTGACGAGCACGCTGGGAGAGGTGAAAGCGCTCGCCCGGGAAACGAAGTCAAAGTTTTTTCTAGTGTATGAAGAAATCCCGTCGCTTGTGATCGGAATGATGTATGTGTTTGACGTGCTTTTTGAAGACAACGACCTGCTTGGCCTTTCCAGGTATTTGAGATCGCCTCTATTTATCTCTCATGACATGTCGTGCGAAAAAGCGCTTTTCCTGCTTCAGTCCAGGCGGGCTTCATACGGCGCCGTGATGAATTCCGACCGGGAAATCATCGGGATCGTCGGAATCGAAAACCTGATCCGCCTGTAATCCTGCCGTTTTGTTTTTCATTGTTTGAGGGTGTTCCTCATCAACGGGCTAAAATTCCCGCCGGGTGCACCCCTGGCGCTGATCAACGTTAAGCTAACAGATAATCCGGCCGATAAAATAATCAAGCAAAGACGTTTTTATACTGCCCATTCTTTTATAATGCAGAAAAACGCTTTTCCCAGGGTGTCCGCAGTCGAAAATAGACCGCACTAGCCGGGAAAAGCAAAACAGCAGGAATAGT
Organism: uncultured bacterium; assembly: GCA_964522565.1. Classification (GTDB taxonomy): domain Bacteria; phylum Omnitrophota; class Omnitrophia; order Omnitrophales; family Danuiimicrobiaceae; genus CAZFUU01. Next base: position 7,373 of record CAZFUU010000043.1, read on the forward strand.
AATTCTAGGCTCCGAATTGGAATCAGTTCGATAGAGGGGGGATTTATTCCGTGCGCGTCATTGCAATCGCCAATCAAAAAGGCGGATGCGGCAAGACCACGACGGCGATCAATTTGTCCGCGTGTCTGGCGTTCCTTCGTAAAAAAGTCCTGTTGATTGATCTTGACCCGCAAGGGCACTCAACCTGCGGGTTAGGAATCAAGGCCGAATTTTTGCCGCAAACAACTTATGACCTTTTTCAGCCGCACGCTCCGTCGCTTGCCGATATCAGTGTCTTCGTCAATGACCACCTCTGGGTGACGCCCACTCATCTCAACCTGGGTAAAGTCGAGCAGGAGTCCGGATGGGATCAGAATAGTTTTGATGCTCTTGCGGGTGCAATCCGGGGACTGAAGGAATCTTACGAATATATTCTCATTGATTGTCCTCCGAATCTTGGCGTGCTGACTTACAATGCGTTGTGCGCCTCAAGTGAAATCATTATTCCGATTGAGCCGTCTTTTTTCTCGCTCCACGGCCTGGCAAAAATTTTTGAGACCCTGCGCGGTCTGGAAAGAAAAACGAATAAAACCTTTCGCCTGCACGCGCTGTTGACGCGCTGTGAGCGCAGGAGCCGGCTGGGAAAAGAAATCAAGGATGAGGTCAGGAAACATTTTGACCGTCAGGTTTTCGTCAACGCGGTCGAAGAAAATATTCGTTTGCGCGAAGCCGCCGCGTGCGGAAAGAGCATTGTTGATTTCGACCGGAAATCGAACGGATTCAGGAATTACATGGGGCTCGCCATCGAATTGATCGAGCGGGGGCTGATTTGGGCGGGAGAAAACCGCGTCCACGCGGAAAAAACAGAAGCGGCCGCCGGGATTTCCATATCGGTGCCCGTGACCTCGGCTGTCCAGTCCGTCGGAGAATTTACAATTACGGAAGGGCTTCGCGCGGACAAGGGATTTCTTGCCAATGACCCGCCCGTTGAAAAGCAGGCCGAATCGCCCGTCTTGAGCATTCCGGCGGAGGTCATGAATTCGGAAAAGGAGCCGGAACAGGGGCTGTGCGCGGAACAGGATTTTCAGCCGAAACGGGTTCTGGAAGGCGTGCTGTTCTCGTTTCAGGATACATCGGCAAAGTCGGTGATGATTGCCGGCGATTTTAACCGCTGGATTGCCGAGCCGATGTATTTGGCCAATCGCGAACTCGGTTTGTGGCAAAAAATCGTTCCGGTCCGCGAGGGCCGGCACCGTTATAAATTTCTTGTGGACGACGAATGGAAGCTTGACGCGTCAAATCCGGAAAGCGAAATGAATCCTTACGGCGCGGTGGATTCGCTCATCATTATCGGGGAAGGGTGGCAGGCACATGAAAGCCGAAAAGAAGCTCGTGCGCGGGTTGGCTGATCTGTCGCCGTTATTTCAACGGATTGTGCCGCGTGTCGAAAAGCATCCGGCGGTATCCGTTCAAACACCGGCACTCGCGAATGCCTCCGCCGCCGGTTCTTCTCTTGACCGTTGGGTTTGCCTGACACCGATGATCAGCGATCCCGAATTTGACATCGCGGATGAAATCGCTCTGGCGAAAATCCTGAGCCATGATTTTGAAAAGGCATATGTAATCTCCGTCAGCCCTTCCTTTGAACGGTATCAGGCGTATGCCGGTTTTTTCAATATCCCTTGCTGGGAAAAAACGGTGATAAGTGGAAGCGCGTATGCCGCGCCCGAATCTGACGGGTTGATTTTTTCTTTTTTGCCGGAGTCGAGATTCAAAACAGTCGCCTCACTGAAACCTTCAAACGGCAAGATGAGCGCTAATCAACCAGGGCCTGTATTGGCTTTTCTGGACGGAGGATTTATGTCGTCGGCCGGGCTGATGGGTGACGCGGCTCATTTGCTTGATTTCGGAATTTTGGTGTTTCAGCCCTCGATTTCGGGAATCACGAAGGCCTATCGGTTTATCCGCAGCAGTTTTTCGTTGAACCGGAAACTGCGCTATCTTGCCCTTGTCGTCGGGGAAGGAGCGGAGCAGAACTGTGAATTTATCTACGAGCATTTCAATGATATCGTGTCGCGCTTTGTGGGCTGTGACCTGAATCTGCTCGGATGGGCGGAAGGCGGCCGTTCGCGCATCGAATTTGGACGTATCTTGGAACACGATGAGCGCGATTTTTCGCAGGCCGGGATGAAATATGAACTGAAAAAGGAATTAAGCGGAGCTGCTTTATGAAAATTTTCGAACCGGTGACCGCGCTTCCGGCTTCCCGCGCACCCGACATTATTCCGTCATTCCTGAAGCATATATGCCCGGAACACCGGCTGATCGGTACGGCCCAAAGCGCCAACCCCGTCGTCCAGCTTTTGCAGAGCGGTGAGCGGTTGATTGAACTTCAGTTTTACGCGCGAAAAGTCACCGAAGACGCGTTCGAGACCATTGAGAATTTCGCAGGCCAGTCCCCCAGGAATG
>CAZFUU010000044.1:0-9700 GCA_964522565.1 uncultured bacterium
AGATGATTTACCCCAATGGCGGCCGCGATGGTTGGATGGAACTTCCTTGATGCGGTAATTCAAGTCACGCGCCCGGATAATAATTTCCGGCAAAACAAAAAGTGATTTGGACCTAACCTCGATCCGGTCGATAAGCTCTTTTTTCCACGCCTGCGACCAGTTGTAGTCGTTAATCCGCATTTTGAAGAGGTAATTCAGCATAAAAATGTAAATCACTGACAGGAAAAAACGGAAGAGTTTATACGCGTTTCTTTGCCAGCGAACGCCGAGCACGACATCGGCCTCATTTTTCAGGAGGGGAGCGATGAATGAAGGGATTTCCGAACAGTCGAATTCCTCGTCGGCGCCGACATACATCAGGAATTTTCCCTTCGCGATCGCGATCCCGTCTTTGAGGGATTGTGTGTAACCCCTGTTTTTTTCGTGAATCAGCAAGCTGGCTTCCGGATATTTCCTGATTTCATCCTGAAGGACTTGGCGGGTATTGTCCGAACTGCCGTCCTCAATGATGATCATCTCGGCATTCCAGCCGGGATTTTGTGAAACGACCTGATGGATATCTCTCAAAACATTCGGGATGTTTTGTTCTTCGTTATAAACGGGAGTAATGAAACTCACAGTCGATTCGTGCGTCATGGCGTAAGGTTAAATAATCCAGAATTGTTTGTCAAGTTATTGTGATGGGCACTCTTGGATTAATCAACCCATGCTTTTCAATTTTTTAAAGTTTTTGCGTGAAGTAAATTTGGAATAGTGATATATTACGCATTCACATTATCAGGAGTTCACTATGGCCAAAAAACAGGCGATAAAAAAAACTTATCTCGGCGGTTCGCGGATTATCGAGGAAGATATCGCGAATCTGGCAAAGGCGCTTTCAACGTATCAATCGTTCTTTGAGGGCAAAAGAATTCTGATTACGGGGTCGGGCGGCTTCCTTGGCAAATACATGGTTTTACTCCTTAAATACCTCAACACCCGCGTCTTAAAGCGGAAAATTCACGCGATTTTGCTCGATAACTTCGTGACGGGCTATGAGCAGATTATCGCCGATGAATTTCTGAAGTTTCAGCGCCATAACGTGATACATCCGTACCAAACCGATGACCCGGTCGATTACATCATCCACGCGGCGGGAATCGCTTCGCCCGTCTATTACACCAAATACCCTGTCGAAACAATGGACGTGGGAACGATCGGGACCCGGAATATGCTGGAGCTGGCGCGCGTCAAAAACGTCAAAAGCTTCATATTTACAAGTTCCAGCGAGGTTTACGGCGATCCGGATCCCAAACACGTCCCGACCCGCGAGGACTATTTTGGAAATGTTTCGATTTTAGGGCCGCGCGCCTGCTATGACGAATCAAAGCGCTTTGGCGAAACAATGTGTTCGACTTTCTAGAAAGTGTACGGCGTTCCGGTAAAAATGATCCGGCCGTTTAATGTTTACGGGCCCGGAATCAGGCCGGATGATTACCGTGTCCTCCCCAATTTTATCGAACACGCCCTTCGCAAGGAACCGCTTCCGATTCACGGGGATGGGCGGAATACGCGCGCGTTTTGTTATATCGCCGATGAGATTGAGGGAATATTCAAACTTCTGTTTTCTGAGGCGAACGGGGAGTCATTTAATGTCGGCAATCCGGAGCGTGAAATTTCCGTGACCGATTTGGCGAATTTGGTCGCGAACCTGATGCCTTACAAAGTAGACGTGGTTCACATCGAAGCGCCCCACGCCGTTTACGCGTCAAGCGATCCGAAACGCAGGTGCCCCGATATTTCGAAGTTGCAAAAGACAATCGATTTTGAGCCGCGATACCCGCTGAAAACAGGGTTGAAGCGGACAATCGAATGGTTTAAGGAACGATAATTATTGTTGAGAGCAAAGCAGAAGAGAGCAGAGAGAAGAGAGAATTTAATGTCCTCTGCTCTACGCCCTTTTCTCTCTCTACTCAAAGGAGTTGTAAATGGAGACAATTCGTCATATTGATCCCGCCGTTATCGATGAACGGGGAAGCATTACAAACTTGTTTGAAGGCCGAATCGAGCATATCGCGCTGATTACGTCGAAAAAAGGTTCGGTGCGCGCGAACCATTACCACAAGGAAGATGTCCAGTACATGTATTTGCTAAGCGGCGCTTATGAAACACATTCATTGGATACCCGCCATCCAGAAAAAAGGCAGGTTCTTTACGTGAAGCCCGGAGATATTGTGTCGACCCCGCCTTATATCGCCCACGCGCAGAAGTTCACGGAGGACTCCGTATTTCTCGCGCTGACAACCCGCCAGCGGGAAAAGGGGAAATATGAAAGCGATACGATCGCCTATCAGGTGATCGAAGGATACTTGAATCCGGAATTAAAGAAGGCGTAAATCCGCCCGGATAATTGAAACATGACGGTTTTTTATTATCCGTTCCCGGTAAGTAAACCCCGTACCACGCCTTCACAGGCGTGGCCTTGGGGGAAAACCCTTCGGGAAAATCGTGCCCATCCATCCCCGTCTTCACAGCCGGGGCTTTGCGTGTTACGGGGTAAATAAAAGAGCTGGATCGGTGATGCGTATTGCATATAATTGTATGCATATTGAATATGGCTGGGGAAAACAAAATGAAGAGATTTTTAAGTAAAAACCAACTCGTCCTGTTGCGGTTATTTTACGCGAACCCCACCAAATCATTTTACATGCAAGAACTCGGAAGAATTTTTGGGAAGAAGCCGGGGGTTTTTCAGCGGACATTAAATCAACTGGCGGAGGAAGGTATTTTATCGAGCGAGTACCGCGCGAACGCTCGTTTTTTCAAAATCAACCGCGCGCACCCCTTGTATGCCGAACTGAAGCGAATTATATTTAAAACAATTGGGATTGAAGGCGAGTTGAAATCCATTTTAAGCAAAATCAAATCCGTGAAGACAGGCGTTCTTTATGGTTCCTTTGCCAAAGGGACAGAGCGCGCCGATTCCGATATTGACCTGTTAATCGTTGGCGGTCATCAAGCTGAAAACGATTTGCTGAAGCGTCTATCCGCCATGGAAAAACAGATTCATCGCGAGATCAATTATGTGATTTATCAGGAATCCGAATTTAGGCGAAAAATTGAAGAAAAGGATCCTTTTGTCTGCGACGTGCTGGCGGACAAGCATATTGTCTTGAAAGGGCGGATACACGATGTTTGAGCGATATCTGAAGAATGGACTGGTGAAAAAACAAACGCCCAATTTTAAACAAATTGCGAAACAAATGAGTCGTGCCCATAAGGATGTCAAGGCGGCAAAGCACATGATTCGCACAGATCCCGAATGGGCTGCGGCGATTGCCTATCATGCGATGCTTCGGTCCGGGCGGGCATGTATGTATGCACATGGATTTCTGCCGTCTGATGGAAGGCAGCATTTAACGGTCGTCGAAATCATGGATAAATTATTGGGTTCCGATTGCGAGATTTTGGTGGCAAGGTTTGAAAAAATGCGGCGTAAACGAAATGTGTTTTTTTACGAGCCGGACTTGGAAGCGTCCAGGACTGAAGCGGAAAATGCGCTCTGTGCCGCGCAGGAATTTATTGCGCTTATTGAAACATTCATTGGCAGAAAGAATCCACAGCTGACATTCGGAGAAACGGATGAATAGGTACAGCTATAAATCAGAGCTTGTATGAATGTCATCATTACGGGCGCGACGCGCGGTTTGGGGCTCGCGTTGGCGAAAGAGTTTGTTGAGGCGGGCGATACGGTTTACGGGATTAGCCTGACGCGCAAGCACTGGAAGCGCGCAAAACGTGAAATAAAATCCGCGAATAAATTTCACTTATATGCCGCTGACCTGACAAAAGAACCGCAAGTCAAACTGGCTCTGGCGAAAATTATTAAAAAAGCGGAAACCATCGGGCTTGTCATTAACAATGCCGGATATGCGGATCAAATTACGCTGGTTGAAAATTTACCGTTCGTTCAGCTCGAAAGAAACATCAAACACAATCTTTATTCCGCTTTTTTTGTCTGCAAGCACATTCTCCGTCATTTCAGAAAAAAACGCGGCGGATTCCTGATTAATATTTCGTCTATGGCGGGGAAACGGGCTGTTCCGCGGTTAGCGGCCTATTCCATCAGCAAATTTGGCGTGCTGGCCCTTTCTCAGGCGATCGCGAAGGAAAATGTCGAACACGGCATTCAATGCATCACGGTTTGCCCGGGGGGGATGAATACGGAGATGAGAGAAAAGCTGTTTGGAAAAGCGGATGCCGAACGCCAGCAGTCGCCCGGATTTGTCGCGCGAGTAATCATGGATATTGTGAATGGAAAAATCAAAGTTGAGTCGGGCGGCGATATTGTCATCCGTCACGGCAAAATCACCGCCATCAATCCGGCGCCGGGTGCATAGAGAAACTCAGGATTTTGGGTTTAATGTTGATTGTTTGATGAATGATGTTTTTGTGATAAACTTCCGCTATGAAACAAGATGCTGTTTTGGAAAAATTCATAAAATTTGGCACGCCACAGGCCCGGAACGTGGAAAAGATAATTTTGTTTGGTTCAAGGGCGAGAGGAAACGAACGTCCCGACTCCGATTATGATTTGCTTTTGGTGGTTTCGGAAGATTTTTCCAGGGCAGATAAAGACATTCTCTATGACGCCGTACTGGACACGCTTTTCGAGACAGGCAAATTGGTTTCCCTCAAAATCATGACTAAGCAGCGATTTCAACAGCTTAAAGAAATGCGGACAAGATTTTTTCTTAATGTTCTGAAAGATGGAAAACAGATCGCATGAAAGGAAATGCGCATGGATAACAAATCGAAAGAACTCATTGCGGGATATCTCAGCAAGGCGAGAGAAAAATTAGAAGTCGCGAAAAATCTTTTCGAGAGCGGTCATTATAACGACGCGGTTTCAAGAGCCTATTATTGTGCGTTTCACGCTGCCAAAGCCATGCTTTTGACCGAAGGACTGGAAGCCAATACACATCAGGGTGTTGTCAATCTTTTTGGATTGCATTTTGCTAAAACGGAGAAGCTGGATAAGAAATTAGGCAGGTTTTTAGCGAAACTCAAAGACGACCGCGAAAATGGGGATTACGAAATTTTCTCTCCCATCGATTCCGAGACGGCGGAAACAGCGATCAAGGAAGCAGCCGAGTTTTTCCGCGAAGCGGAAAAGTATCTCAACAATCTGTAGAACAAGAGTCGGATCACGCGTCTTGCTTGTTTTCCTATGCAAAATCGATCGGTTTAACCGCCTGAAAATCGATAATTTACACTAATGAAATTAGGAATATCGGATAATTTACCCCGTAACACGCAAAGCCCCGGCTGTGAAGACGGGGATGGATGGGCACGATTTTCCCGAAGGGTTTTCCCCCAAGGCCACGCCTGTGAAGGCGTGGTACGGGGTTTACATCTCGTAAAGTTCAAAAATCGGAATGGAGGCGCGCATAACAGGTGAAAAACATGGAACAGCAGATGAATAAATATAAAAAAACTTCGTGCCGGTATTGCGACAGCCCGCTCGGCGATCCGTTTCTTGACCTGGGATTTTCGCCCCTGGCCAATAACCTGCCGTTCGCGCAGGAAAAAGGGGTTGATGAATTCAAATGCCCGCTCCGGCTGGTTTATTGCCCTAATTGCCATTTGGTTCAATTAAGCCACGTGGTTCCGGCGGAATTAATGTTCGACCATTATCTGTATGTCAGCTCCACAACCAAAACATTTCAGGATCATTTTGCGGGATACGCTCACGATTTAAAGGTAAGATTTGCAAAGAATCTTTGCGCAACAAATCGCGAAATGTCATCCCCGAAATCTTCTATCGGGGATCTAGATTCCCGCTTAAAGCATGCCTGCCTCGCCGGCGGGCGGGCGGAAATGACACAACCCCTTGCCGTTGATATCGGCAGTAATGACGGGCTTCTGGTTTCATGTTACATCAAGGAAGGGATGCGCGGCGTCGGCGTCGAGCCGGCAAACAATCTCGCCCAGGAAGCCCGTAAAAAGGGAATTCCCACCGTTCACCGTTATTTTGACGCGGCCGCGGTCGATGAAATTCTCAAGGAATACGGACAGGCCGGCATTGTCAGCGCTAATAATGTGTTCGCGCACATTGACGATGTGCAGTCGGTCCTCAAAAATGTCGGCCGGCTCCTGCGTGACGACGGAATTTTTGTGATTGAATTCCCGTATCTCGTGACGATGCTTGAAAAAATGTATTTCGATATGGTGTATCACGAGCATCTGTCGTATATCGGCGTCACGGCTCTCGATTATTTCACCAAACGATTCGGCTTCAGGATTTTCGATATTCAGGAAGTCGCGTCGCACGGCGGCTCCTTAAGGGTTTTTATTCAAAAAGAAAACGGGCCGTATGAGGCGGAGGAGATTGTCTCCGGATTAATGGCGCGCGAGCGGGAAACGGGCTGTTTGTCGGAAAAGCCCTATGTTGAATTTGCGGCGCGTGTCGCGCAGGTCAAACATGAACTGCTTTCCTGCGTCAAAAGATTTAAAAGTGAAGGCAGGCGTATCGCCGGTTACGGCGCTCCCGCGAAAGCGACCACAATTATTAATTATTGCGGCCTGACGGACAGGGAAATCGATTATGTGGTGGACGACAATCCCCTTAAACAGGGGCGGCTTGTTCCCGGCGCGCAAATTTCGATCGTATCAAGCGAGCACCTGGAAGCCCATCCCGTCGATTATCTCATCATCTTCGCCTGGAACTTCGCGGAGGAGATTATCAGGAAACTGATGCCGCTTCAGGAAAAAGGGACGCAATTTCTGGTCCCCTTGCCAAGTCCAAAGGTAACCGGTTTTAAGAGCACATCGTCTTCGAGCGATGCCTGAAATCGAAATTGCATAAAATGAAAAACCAGGAGTATCGGAAGCAGGTATTGGCGGATTAACTGGCGGATTAAGCAAAGGACAGTTGCATATTTTGCAAGTCATTCAGCTTAAGGGGGGTGTTCAGGCGAAAGACATCTCCTCGCTTATTTCTATGCCGGTTGACACTGTCGACAAGCACATCAGAGTTCTTGTTTCCAAAAAACTGATAGAGCGACGGGGCAGCAGGAAAACCGGCGGATATTACACTGCCGATGCGGCAAAATAAGCAATGTCTATTATGGGAAAGCATACAATCAGGCGCGCGAATGATCGCATGAAGGAATTAAATAACCGTTGAGGGATTAATCCGGGATTGAGATGCAATACAAAATATTTATCAGTAGTGTTCAGAAAGAATTCAAGGCGGAACGGCGAGCGCTGAAAGATTACATTAAAGGTGATGCGCTGTTGAGCCGGTTTTTTGAGGTGTTCTTGTTTGAAGATATGGCCGCCTCCGATCGCCGCGCTGACGAAGTTTATTTAGAAAAAGTTCGCAAAAGCGATATTTATCTTGGGTTATTTGGCGAACAATATGGCATACCGGATGATCAAGGGGTGTCTCCCACGCATCAAGAGTTCCTTTTGGCGGCCAAAATCGGCAAGCCCCGCTATATCTTTGTCAAAGGCGATAGCGATGAATTCCGGCATTCCCAAATGCGGAGATTAATTTGGATGGCTGGGAATCAATTGATTCGTCGGCGTTTTAACGCACCCACGGAATTAAATACGGCCGTTTACGCGAGTCTGGTGCAATACCTGAAAGAGCGTGGAAGGATTCTGACCGAACCGTTTGATGCCTCACCGTGCATGGGAGCTGGTTTGAATGACATTTCAAGAGAAAAAGTAACGGAATTTCTTGCGCGGGCGCAAGCGGAACGTGATTATGCTTTGGGGCCCAAAACTCCGTTGCGCACGGCTCTTAGGCATCTCGATTTAATGGCGGGTGACAAACCCAATCATGCAGCGGTGTTGCTGTTCGGAAATAAGCCCCAGCGGTTTCTGATCACCTCGGAAGTTAAATGCATGCATTTTCACGGGATTCAAAAGCTTAAACCCATTCCGTCTTATCAGATTTTTAAAGGGACAGTATTCGGTATGGTCGATCAGTCGGTTGATTTCGTGATGTCAAAATTGAACCGCTCAGTAGGTACACGCCATGAGGGGCCACAGGCGCCTGTAGAATATGATATTCCCAAGGAGGTTGTTGCTGAAGGAATTGTGAATGCAGTGGCGCACCGGGATTATACAAGCAACGCTAGTGTCGAAGTTATGCTATTTTCTGACCGGCTTGAGATATGGAATCCCGGTGAATTGCCTCCGTCACTTACCATTCAAAGCCTCTCAAAACCGCATTCATCTCAACCGAGCAATCCACTGATTGCTGAACCGCTTTTTTTAGCAAAATACATTGAGAAAGCTGGCACCGGAACAGTTGATATATTTGACAATTGTCGAAAAGCTGGCCTTAGGCCGCCTGTTTTTCGTGTAGAGAACGGCTTTTTTATTTTAAAGATATGGCGAAAAAAAACTGCCGGTCAGCCAGAGTCACAGCCAGAGTCACAGCCAGAGTCACAGCCAGAGTCACAGTTATCGGCACTCAATGACCGGGTGAAATTCATGTTAAGGGATGTGTCCTTGAGAAAGTCTGAGATATCTTTGCGGCTTGGCCAAAAGAAAATTTCCGGGCAACTCAACCGTGTTATCCGGGAGATGCTAAAAGAAAATATTATTGAGCTATCACTTCCCGATAAGCCCAGCAGTCGTTTTCAAAAATACCGCCTGACAAAAAAGGGTGTGGCCTGTTTAAAGAGGAAAACATGAGATGCCGAATCGCGCAACCGGCTTAAAAAAATTTTTTGATTCCGCTGCCGAAACCGGCCATCCGGGAGATTGAACAATGTTAAACGGCCAAAAAATTATCGTCGTCATGCCGGCGTACAACGCCGGGAAAACGCTCGAGAAAACATATTCCGGCATCTCAAGAGAAATCGTGGATGAAATGATGGCGAAGCTCCTGCTGTCGATCGAAGAAATAGTTCAATTCATCGCGCCGCTTCTTAAAACAATAATTATGCCTCCATCCCGTGTTAAATAGGACAAAACCAATGCCAAAGAAACAGGACATAATTAATTTTTTAATCCTCATCGGAATTCTTTTCTGTTTCCTGCCCGGTTTATTTTTATTGCAGGAATCTTTCCTGGTCGGTGATCATCGGGTTCAACAATTCCCGTGGGCGAAATTTTTCCAGGATCAAATTCAGCAGTTTGCGCTTCCGTGGTGGACGACTCATATGCAAGCCGGTTTTCCACTGCTTGCCGAGGGGCAAATCGGCGCTTTTTATCCCCTGAACCATCTCTTTTTCTTTTTTCTTCCGGCACACGCGGCATATAGTTATGAAATTATTTTTCATTATCTATTGGGGGCTTTATTCTTTTATCTGTTTTTACGAACAAAGAGCATCTCTTCCGCAGGATCGCTTTTAGGCACATTGATTTTCCTTTTCGGATCAACGCAGGGCGGATATTTTTATTACAACCTGATTTCTCAACGAGTCGTCATTTGGCTGCCTCTGACACTCATCTTGATCGACCAAATGGGGAAGTCGAAAGCTTTTTTTTACGCCTTCATCTTGAGTCTGGTTTTTACGGTGCAAATATTCGGCGGCTATTTGCAGGTGGCGGCATATTCAATTTTTTTTACTGTTTTTTACGCATTCTTTCAATTCATCAAATATAAATTCTACAGGGGTTTCATCTTCCTTTTTATCTCGGTCGGATTGACCGTTCTTTTTTCAGCCATTCAGCTTTGGCCGACATATGAACTGAGTTT
>CAZFUU010000045.1:0-8157 GCA_964522565.1 uncultured bacterium
CGGTATTTTTTGACGCGGGCGGGACTTTGTTCGAGCCCTATCCTTCGGTGGGCGAGCTTTACGCCAGCACTGCCGAACAATTCGGCGGGCAGGGGTTTGAGCCGAAAGCCATTGAAGCGGGCTTTCAAAGCGCGTGGCGCCGCAGAAACGGGCTGGCGTCGCTTGGCACGGAAACGAGCGAAGAAAAAGAGCACGCGTGGTGGCATAGTTTGGTGTCGGAAGTGTTTCAGCCGCTGGGCGAAATTCCGCGATTTGATGATTTTTTCAATGAACTGCAGAAGAAGTTTGTGCGCCCCGAATCGTGGGTGATTTTCCCGGATACGATCAAAACGCTCGCCTTTTTGAAACACAAAGGCATCCGGCGCGGGGTCGTTTCCAACTGGGACCTCCGGCTCCATCAGGTGCTTGACAATCTGGGCCTCACGCGGCATTTTGATTTTGTGGTGGGCTCCAGTTTTATCGGCGCGACAAAACCTCACCCCAGAATTTTCGAGGAAGCGCTCCGGCTGGCAAATTGCGAACCCCGGGAAGCGATCCATGTCGGCGACACGTTTGAAGAGGACTTCCTGGGCGCGCAGGCGCTTGGGATACACGCGTATTTGATTGACCGGAAGAAAACAGGCCATTTGGCGCCGCACGATAAAAGGATTTACTCGCTGGAAGAATTGTGCCGGAAGGTGTAATTTCAGGAAGAAGGTTACGATATGTTACAGGAGGTTACAAGTGGTTACTATTGGTTGCAGGTTTTCGCAACTGTTCGTAACCATTCTTAACCAATCGTAACTTTTTGTAACCTGATTTTTTATGCCGTCAGGTTTTCTCCGCCGTCCACGTGAATGGTATTTCCCGTCATCCAAGCCGTTTTTCCGCTCGTAAGCGCGAGGATTACTTTTGCCACGTCCTCAGGCAGGGTCAGCCGCCCGCCGGGATTTCGCTTCCGCGCGCCTTCGATCATTTGTTCAAAGCCGGTGATTTTATGCAGGGCGGGTGTGTCTGTGACGCCGGCCAGAATCGCGTTTGCCGTAATTCCTTTCGGCGCCAGTTCATAGGCCAATTGCCGGATATGTGACTCCAGGGCTGCTTTGGCGGCCGAGACCGCACCGTAGGTGGGCCACACGCGTCGGCTTCCTTCGCTGGTCATCGCGAAAATCCGGCTTCCGGTTTTCAGCAGATTTTTCGCGACCAGTTTTTGCGTCCAGTACACGAGGCAGTTTGCCATGACGTCCAGGGTCGTATTCATCTGGCTTCTTGAAATGGCATCAGACGGATTTTCGCAAATATAAGGCCGGATGGCGCCGAAAGCTAGGGAATGAAGAAGCACTTTGACCTGGCCGCCTTGCGCGCGGTGGATTTTCGCGCCGAGATCCGCGACGACTTTTTCCATGACCGAATCGTCGGACGCGTTTGCGTTGAAAAAAAGCGTGTCAACCCCTGTTTGTTCGATGTCACGCACAAGATCACTGACCGCCGCTTGCGTGTTTTTCCGGTCAAGATGAACGCCCGCGATGTTATATCCTGCCCGAGCGAGCGCCAGCGCGGTTGATTTCCCGAATCCGCTTGAAGCCCCTAAAATTAAAGCCCAGTCTTTTGTTTTTGCCATAGTAATCCACTCCTTTTTAAAATTGACCAGGCGCATTATAGTCGTTCTTGTGGCGGCTTGCAAGTCCAGTCACAGAACAAAACACAGAACAAAACTTTTCTAGGCGGGAAATTGCATTTTTGTTATAATGACGACCCTATTTATTGAACGTAATCAAACATCAGCATCGATTATAAAGAGGAATGGATTCCCATGAGCACGACAAAATCCGATAATAAACAAACACTTTTAAGCACACTTCCCGGCGATGATGTTCGCCAAATCATGTGGCGGTTTTCCGACCGCTATGACATTCAGATGGTTGTTCAGTCGACCCGCTCCGTCGCCAGGGGATTGGTGGCGCGTCTGGTCGCCGACGGCCACCGGAATACCCACGAATGGACGGAAGACAAAGCTCAGCTCCTCAAAGCGCTGGATGAGGCGGGGATTACGGCCGCTTTCATGGAACCCGAAGAGGGCGGATATATTGCGGGCCCCAAAAATCTTGTGCTGGCGTTGGTGGCGTTTGAGTTGTCGTGGGTGGACGGCGGCGCGGCCACGGGCAGTTTGGCGGGCAATCTCGCGCTTGCGCCTATTCACGAAAAAGGAACTCCGGAGCAGAAACAAAAATATATGTCGCTGGCGATTCCGCCCAAACCGGGCGAAAACCGCAAGACCTGGCGCGGGGCATTCGCTTTGACCGAGCCGCTTCCTTATGTGGGTGTCGACACCGGGATTGTATCTGGGAAAATCCGTGTTGCGGAATGGAAAGAAGGCCAGGAGCCGATTCTTCAGGTTGAAAAACGCGGCCGGTTTATCACGAATATGGGATTTGCCAATTTTGTGACCGCGGCCGTTGATTCCGATGATCCCAAAATCAAGGGAAGCTGCATGGTGATTCTGGAAGAAGGCGATCCCGGCGTCTTTGACCGCGGATCCCCGACGTTGAAGCTCGTACATCAGCTGTCTTCGACGCATGACCCGATTTTCAACCTCAAGGTTCCCGCAAGCCGGATCATCGGCGGATACACGGTTAAAGACGGTGTGATTGTCCCCAATTGCAATCACGGCGAAGTGATCGAAGCCGTTTTCCGGAGGACCCGGGTCACGGTGGCGTTAATGACTTCGGCAAAACTGCTGTCCGCGGTTGAGCCGGTAATCCGTTACCAGCGGACGCGTTTTCGCGGCGGTGAATCCTCGTCGCAGGGGACACCCCGGTACGAGCTGGGCTTGCAGATGAAAGAAGACACCGCCCAGCGGCTTGTGGATATTTGGGCGTGCGGTGAAGCGGGCGCTTCGCTCGGATTTGCGGCGGCGCGTCTGTTTGATGATTTCGATGTTGTTGAAAAGAAAAAAACGGAAATTTTCGAATCGCGTGGCATTCAGGGCGCGCGCGCGCAGATGAAAGTTTTCAAACAGGTGCAGGAAGACGCGCTTGAATATTTAAAACTGTCGGTTCTCCCGGCCGCAAAACGAGACGCCAAACGTTTTGAAGCGTTGGCAGGCGATGATTTGGTGAAATTCATGTTGATGGAATCCGTCGCCAACGTGCTGTGCCCCGCCAGCAAATTATGGAATACCGGCGTGGGCGCGACGATGCTGCGCGAAGCCGTCAGCTTGATGGGCGGTTACGGAATTACGGAGGACTGCCCGGGGTTTTTGTGCCAAAAATGGTCGGACGCCCAGCTGGAAGCGACTTATGAAGGGCCGGAAGCCGTTCAACGCAGACAGCTCAGCGTGACCATGACCCAGGAAATTTTTCTTTGCCAGTTCAGGCAATGGATCGACGAGCTCAGGGGCATTCACGGAACAAATCCGGAAATTGGCGCCGAAATTCTTGCCAACGGCATGGAATTGTGGCTTGGCGCGCTGAATTACCTGATGGAATCAAAGGACGCGAACGGAAAAGCGCTCTATCACGGGACAAGACAGGGTGTCACGTTTGCGATGGCGGACGCGCTGTGCTGGCTTTTGGCGGCGCGTTCTCAGATTCTGGACGTCCTTGAATTGAAAGCCAAAGGCCCGGAAAATCCGGTGTTGACGGAAGCGCTGCCCGGCTTTTTGAATTTTTTCTCCGATTTGTGCAGTGTGCAGGCCGCGCGCGGCGCAGGCGAGGCAGCCAGGATTTGCGCTGAGCTTGTTCACGGCTACCAAAAATGCGCTTGTGATGCGGAAAGTATCCGTCAATTTTTTGAACTCCGGAAAAAACTTGATTGCAGTTTGGCCGGTTCACGGCTCGCCAAGGACCGTGCGGCGCAGGCGATCACCCAGGTCATGATTCCGGAAGCGCTGGATTATCCGATTTAAATAAGGTTACAAAAGGTTACGACTGGTTAAGAATGGTTACGAGTAGTTGCGCGAGATTGCAACCAATCGTAACCATTTGTAACCTCTTGTAACATTTCGTAACTCCAAATTATTGCTTTTCGAGGGAAAGATGGAACGACAAAACATGAATGTGGATATTGTCTGTGTCGGATTCGGGCCGGCATCAGGCGGATTTCTCACCACACTTTCGAACGCTATTACAGCGGCCGGCGGCGAATCCTGGACGGAAAGTAAAACCTCGCCCGGCATGCCGCTTCAGGTGATTTGTTATGAGCGTGCCGATGATATCAGTTTCGGTGTTTCCGGAGTTGTGACGATGGGCCGGAGTATTCGCGGAACTTTTCCCGATATCGACCTTTCGCAAATTCCGATGGCGTGCGATGTGAAACATGAAAAAGTTTTGTATCTGCTCGATCCGGTTGGCGCGAGCCGACGGTCATGGCCGGTCAGGTTGATGGACAAATTCCTTCGGCTTTTCAAATTTTTGCTTCCTTATGAAGAACATGCCGTCCGGCTTCCGTATATTCCGCCGTTTCTTCAAAAGCATGGCGGATTTCTTCTTTCAATCGGGCAGTTTAATCAGTGGGTTGGGTCGCAGGTGATGGGAGCGGGTGCCGTTCAAATTTGGCCGGGGATGCCGGTGGCGGAACCCTTGTTTGACTCGGAAGGCGTGCGATTAGTCGATCAAGGCGTTGAAAAAACAGGCAAGCCGGCGGCGAATTTTATGCCGGGAATGGATATTCAGGCGGCGTTGACCGTGGTCGGCGACGGTCCTGTTGGCCCCGTGGGCGAAAAACTTGATTTGAAATTCGGGCTTCCGGAAGGAAATCATCAAAAGGACTGGGCGGTAGGCATGAAAATGGTTGTTGAGCTTCCCGAGAATTGCCCGTGGGAAGCCGGAACCGTGATTCACACGATGGGATATCCCGAGCCGGAAATATTCGGGTTTTTGTATGTTTACCCCAATCGGTTGGCGTCGCTTGGAATTTTTGTGCCGAGCTGGATGAAATCGCCGGTCAGGACATGCTACCGGTACCTTCAGTATTGGATGATGCACCCCTATCTTTGGAGGTATCTGAACGGGGGAACCATGCGTTCGTGGGGCGCCAAAACACTCGGCGAATCCAGCAAGCGGGGCGAGCCGTTTTTGGCCGGGGACGGTTACGCGCGAATCGGCGAAGGTTCCGGAAGCACCAATGTGCTTACGGGATCCGGTGTTGATGAAGCGTGGGCGACGGGCGTGATGCTCGCGGAAAGCGTGATTGAACTTTTGAAATCGGAAAAACCGTTTACAAAGGAAAATCTGGACGCCACTTACGTCAAACGGCGCCGCGCAAGCTGGGTTGAAAAAGAGGGAAAAATCGCCCAAAAAGCGCGAGATGGATTTCACCTTGGTTTTTTGCCGGGGGTTATGGGGATGGGCCTTGCGGGAATGACAAACGGGATTTTAAATATGCCCGCCCGGCCGAAATATCCATACGAAGGCGTTCCTTCCGCTGAAACATATTTCAAGGGGAAAATTTCTCCGGAGGAAATTGAAAATATCCGGAAGGCCTGCGTGGCGAAACAGATTTATCTGAATGGCGAGCTGCTCGAGCGCGCCGGCTGGCCGGCGGTCCCGTATGACGGAAAACTTCTCGTTTCTCATCAGGACGCGCTGCTCATGGGCGGGAAAGTCCAGGCGCCGGACGGGTATGCTGATCATGTTCTGTTTTTGAAACCGGAAATTTGCGAAAATTGTCACACGAAATTGTGCGTGGAGATTTGTTCCGGTCAGGCGATTACGCTTAATCCCGAAGGCGGTGTTCCGCTTTTTGACCGGGAAAAATGTATTCATTGCGGCGCGTGCGAATGGAATTGCGTGAAACCGCGCGAAGGCAAACCTGGCCGGACGAACATTGATTTTGTCGCCGGAACCGGCGGCCTTCATTCGGCGGAGAATTGAACGGAAAGTTACGATAGGTTACAAATAATTAAAAAAGGTTACGAAGAGTTGCTTTTTCAGCTCTTGGTAACCTTATCGTAACTTTTAGTAACAGTTTTTGATTTATTGGAGGAGAAAATCATGACGACAGGATATCACATCGTTGTTTGCGGGAGTTTGGTGCCGGATCCGTTGCAGACCCTTGAGCCCGTTTCCGGGCCGGCGGGGCCGGGCCTTAAAAATGAAATGATGCTGCCATCCGTTTTGGATCCGTGGGCCGGGCATTCGCTTTATGAAGCGGCACACCTCGCGAAAAATGTTCCGGGCAGCAAGGTGTGGCTTGTGAGCCTGGGGCCTAAGGCGAAACTTCAACAGCTCATGATGACAATCGCGCAAAAAGTTTCTTTTGAGCTGGTGGTCGCAGACGGCCCCGCGAGCGGATTTGCGGATTCCTTTGAAGTGGCAAAAGCGCTCGCGGACGCAATCGGAAAAATTCAGGGGCTGGACAAGTCGCGGCTTCTCGTTTTCGGAGGGCTCGCGTCCGCGTCCCGTGACAGCGCAACGACCATGCAAATGGTTGGCGAGCGGCTTGGGATTGCCGATCAGTTTTTGGGCGTGGATGAATTAAAAATAGAATCCGACGGTTCGATGAAAATCCTCGAACGCGTGGAAGGCGGGCAGTATCAGGCGTCTCATTGCGCCGCGCCTCCTGCCGTGCTGGCTTGGGCGACTGGAAATTTGCCGGAGCCGCCCAACAATCCGCAGGTCGGGATGATGAATATGCGGACGATTATGCCGGCGCTTCAAAAAGCGCAGCCGGCGCAACTCGCAACGGACGGATTGTCGTTTGCGAAAGTGGAACTGCCGCAGCAGAAGCGAGAAACCCGGATTGAGAAAGACATGTCCGCGGACGATATCGCGAAAGAAATTGTCGAATGGCTTAAAAAATAAAAGAAGTCCGTCATTCCCGCATGCTTTAAGCGGGAATCTGGAAAATGGATCCCCGACCCGCCTGCCGGCGAGGCAGGCAAAATTATTCGGGGATGACAAATCATTTTGGAGGAGAACAGTGGAAAAAATACTTTATTTGATGCACACACAAACGGACGGAAGCTTGCCGAAGCCGGCACTGGAAGGATTGCAAGGCGCGATTGGCCTCGCGAAAAAACTTGGCACAGCATTTTCAGTTGGCTTGGTTGGCGAGAATGTCGAACAGGCCGCGAATGGGGTTGCGGGGTGCGGCGCCGAAAAATTTTATGCCGTATCGGGGCCGGATTTTGGAGTTTCGCGTTATTCGACGGACATTTTAGCGATCGAGGCGCTTGCGAAAAAATCTGTCGCGACGATTATTTTGATGCCCGGGACGGTCAGGTTTTCCCGTGTGGCGCCCGGGCTTGCGCTTCGGCTGGACGGCCGGATTGACAGCCATGTAAACGGGGCGGATGTCACAGACGGAACCTTATCGATTCAGCGCTGGTATTACCGGCAAAGGATGGTTGCGACGCTCACGCGCGTGAAGCGGCCGTGGATACTCGTGACGGATGCCGGTGTTTTTCAGCCGTTTCAGGGAACGGCGGGAAAAGCGGTTCTGGAAAACGTGGACGTCACGGTTCCCGACAGCGCGAAACGGACGAAAGTGATCGGGATTCAGGCGGCGTCCCAGGACGCGCAGACGATTCGGCCTGAAGCCGAAATTTTATTTGTCGCGGGCGCGGGCTGGACCAAAAAACAGGCAGACGGCGCGGTGCGCGCAAAGGACGCGGAAAAACTGATTCTCGGGTTTTTGAATGCCGCGAAAGCGTCGCTTGGAAGCAGCAAGTCACTTGTTGATCAGGGCTCGGAAGGCGAGGCGGTTCTTAAGTTCATGAGCCATTTGAACCAGGTCGGGCAGACGGGTTCGACGCCGCGCCATCCAAAAGGGCTCGCGACCTGCTGTCACGGGGAAGAGCCGCACGTGGTCGGCTGGCGGTTTATCAACGAGCGCCGGGCGATCAATTTGGACGCGAATTGCGGATGGGCGCAAGGCAAGGCCGATGTGCTCTATGTTGCCGACGCGTTCAAAGTGGTTGAGAAAGTAAACGAATTACTCGCGAATTAGGATTTGAAAGGTTACAAAAAGTTACGACAGTTTACGAATGGTTACTAAACGTGGTTGTAACCATTTGTAACTTTTCTTAACCCTTTGTAACTATTTGTAACCATATGAAAAATTTCCTCGTTCTCGACCTTGAAACGCAGAAATCATTTTCCGAGGTCGGCAGGGATAACCTTCACAAGCTCAAAATTTCCGTTGTCGGCGTTTACGATTACGCGGACGACGCCTGCC
>CAZFUU010000045.1:8167-9687 GCA_964522565.1 uncultured bacterium
CCGCGTTTATGACGAATCACAGCTTCTGGAACTTGAAAAAAGGATGGCCGCCGCGGATTTGATCATCGGTTTCAATATCCGGCGTTTTGACTTCCTGGTTTTGAAGCCGTATTTATTTGCCTCGGTTGAAAATTTTCCCGCCCTTGATTTGATGGAGGAAATCGAAAAAGTCCGCGGCCACCGGGTGAGTTTGCAAAGCGTGGCACAGGCGACCCTGGGCACCGGAAAAAGCGGCCGCGGCCTGGATGCCGTGACATTGTTTAACGAGGGAAAGATGGATGAGCTGAAGCAATACTGCCTTGACGATGTCCGGCTCACGAAAGAGATTTACGAATACGGATGCAGGGAAGGAAAGGTTTACTTCATATCGAACAGAGACGGAAAACGCTATGAAATTCCCATTGCGTGGGGCGCCATACGCGGCGGCCGGCAGGCCTCGGGCTTTCCGTCGAGTTTATTTTGATTCCGGGCTGTTCTTGATCGCACAGGGTGAAAAATGAATCAACCGGTTTGTTTGGGCTATATCGAGGATGAGAACCTGCGGGCCGGACTGCAGCAAATCGCGTCCGAAAACGGCTTCGACTGTTTTTTCGCGGAAAGAGGGGAGCAGTTGTCTCAGTTGGTCAAGCGCTGGGTGCCGTTCATGCTGGTCGCCGACCTTTGCGGCACCGGAAACGAATGGCTGTATTCCCACATTGCCGCGATTGATTTTTTATATCCGGAATTTCCGATGGCCGCGGTCATTCCGGATCACGAGGAGCAGGCCCGTCAGCGGGTTGAAAGTTACGGGTGCCGGTACGTGATGGCAAAATCCGAGTGGCCGAAACAGCTTTCGCGCATTATCGTCAGGGTCCTGGAGAAAAAATATTGATGAAACGGCTGAAGATCAAAAAAACCTTGATTTCGCTTGCTTTAACCGCTTTCGCTTTTGCTTTTATTTACTATCATGTCTGGGGCAGGCATACGTATCTGGTCACGGCTTATTGCAATTGCCCGGTTTGCATCAATGTCGAGGCCTTTCGGGATGGCCGCTTCGCCAGCGGCAAGCCGGTGTACTGGGGAGGGGTCGCGGCTGACCGGAAGATTCCGTTTGGCGCGACCGTCGAGCTCGCCCCGGTCCTTCCGCACAATTCGCTTGCGGTGTCGGATGTTTTAAAGGGAAGAAAAAAATTTACCGTTGAGGACCGCGGCGGAAAAATCAAAGGGCGTCATATTGATATTTTCATCCCTGATTCTCTCGGCGGCCACAAGGCGGCGAAACGGTGGGGTGCCCGGCGGATGCGCTTGAAGATTAACAACGTTCTCGCGGAATGAAATTCAGTGAATAGTAGCTAGTGAATGGTGAATGGCAAAAATGCTTAACAATATATCAAGCCCTTTCTCGATTTTACTATTCACTAAGTAACAATGCATAAGCCCTGTAACATTTGAAAACCTCCGTCATTCCGGCCAAGCCTAGCGCGATCCGGAATCCGGAAGAAAAACACTGTCCGCCACAATTCGTCGGCCGGATCCGTCCT
>CAZFUU010000046.1:0-9587 GCA_964522565.1 uncultured bacterium
ATGGCGTAGATAAGACGGAGTGCGAGCATGGCGATCACGATCATGGTAACGAAAAATAAATATGGGGCGGCGTCTTTCCAAATTGGGCATCGCGAGCCCCATTGAGGAGGTAAAAAGTGAAAATATGTGTGACATCACAAGGGAATGACTTGAATGCTGTTGTTGATCCGCGATTCGGGAGGTGCCAGTTTTTTATTATCGTGGAGACAGAAACAGGAGAATTTGAAACGATTGAGAATGCCAGTATATCAGCGATGGGAGGCGCGGGGATTCAATCTGGCCAATTGATGGCAACAAAAGGTGTGCAGGCAATTTTGACAGGGAATGTCGGTCCGAATGCTTTTCAAACATTGCAAGCCGCGGGGATTGAAATTTTTATTGGTGCGTCAGGCACGGTCCGTGAGGCAATCGAAAAATATAAAAGACAAGAATTAAAATTGGCCAGCGATCCTAACGTGAGTTCAAAAGCCGGTATGCAGGGAAAGAGGCAGCGATAAAGAATAATTATGGCAGTAAAAATTGATATCGCCAAGTGTAATCAATGTGGCATTTGCGTTGATCTTTGCCCAGTGCAGGCAATAAAAATTGAGGAAGAAAAGGCGATCATAAGCAATGATTGTCTCGAATGCGGCGCTTGTATTTCACAGTGCCCAAACGGGGCAATTTTAATGAAGGAGGTGGCCAAAATGCCGTGGGGAGATGGAACGGGCCCTCAAGGACGAGGGCCTGGCACGGGGAGAAAAAGAGGGGCTGGGCAAAGTGGCGGCCGAGGCCGTTTGGCAGGTAATCGTGCCGGATCAGGGCCCGGAGGTTATTGTATGTGCGCTGCTTGCGGCGCAAAAGTAATCCACCAGGCAGGAATTCCTTGCTCGGCTATCAATTGTCCTCAATGCGGAATCAGAATGGTTAGAGAATAATTAACAAGGAGAATTTTATGGGAACAAGAGGACGGGAAATTGTGGGATTGGATGTTAAACACCTTGTTGAGCTTTTAAACAAAGCCCTGGCGGATGAATGGCTGGCGTATTATCAATACTGGATCGGCGCGAAAGTCGCGAAAGGGCCGATGAGAAATGCGGTGGTGGCGGAGCTGGAAGAGCATGCCGGTGACGAATTCAAGCACGCGGGAATGCTCGTGGAAAGAATTTTGCAGCTCGGCGGAACGCCGGTTCTGACGCCTGATGAATGGAACAAGCTGACCAACTGCGGATATGACGCGCCGACGGATTCTTCGGTGAAGGCGATTTTGAAGCAAAATGTGAAAGGCGAACAATGCGCGATTTCGGTTTATCAGAAGCTTGTCGAGCTGACGAAAGATAAAGATGTGGTGACTTACGGTCTTGCGGTTGAAATCCTGAAAGATGAAATTGAACATGAGGAGGACTTGGAAGCGATTTTGGAAGATATGTCGCACAAGTAATTGATGGTGGTGGACGACGCAACGGCGTGCTATGCGAAATATCTGGAGCGCAAGGCACTCTACAAAAACACCGGCTATGACGTCGACACGGAGCGGGCTTTTATTCTGGAGAAAGCCCTTCCCGTGTCCGGAGAGATTCTGGAAATTGGAACGGGGAAAGGCCATTTTTCAATCGCTTTAGCGCAGGCCGGCTATCGTTTCACGACGTTTGATGTTTCTCCGGTTGAACAAGCGTTCGCGAAACTGAATCTGGAGTATCTCGGCCTGGAGGGACAAGTCCGGTTTTGTATCGGGGATGGGGAACATTTTGATTTCCCTGATCAAAGTTTTGATGTGATTTTTTCGATCAATACACTGCACCATCTTGAGAACGCGGCGCGGGTGACGGATGAATTGAACCGTATCCTGCGTCCGGAGGGACGTCTGGTGGTGAGTGATTTTACGCGCGAAGGATTTAAAGTCGTTGACCGCATTCATAAAATGGAGGGAAAATCTCACGCGCGGGGAAAAACATCGGTCTCGGATTTGAAGCTGGATTTGATGCGCAGGGGGTTTGTCGTTTACAGGTACGCGAGCCGGTTTCAGGACGTCCTCATCGCGCAAAGGCGATCGGAATGATTATTTCGATTGCGAGCGGAAAGGGCGGCACCGGCAAAACCACGATTGCGGTAAATTTGGCTCTGTCCATTGACAATGTTCAGTTTCTTGATTGCGATGTCGAAGAGCCGAACGCTCATATTTTTTTGAAACCCAAAATCCAAAAGAGTTATCCATCCTGTTTGCTTGTCCCCGAAATTGATTTTGAAAGGTGTATTTATTGCGGCCAGTGCAGTGAGGTTTGCGAATACCGGGCAATCGCGGTTATTCCGCCGGCAGAAGGCAAAAAAGGGAATGTCCTGATTTTTCACAATCTTTGCCATGGGTGCGGCGCGTGCAGCAAACTTTGTCCTCAAAATGCGATTAGGGAAGTCAAACATGAAATAGGAATTGTGGAGGAGGGGATTGTTGGAAGTATTCGGTTTGCTCAGGGCCGATTGAATATTGGCGAAGCGATGGCGCCGCCTGTTATCCGGGAAGTCAAAAAATTGATTGATCGAAAACAAACCGTTATTATTGACGCGCCTCCGGGGACTTCTTGTCCTGTGGTCACATCGGTTCAGGGGAGTGATTTTTGTATTTTGGTCACGGAACCGACGCCCTTTGGATTAAATGATCTTGTTTTGGCTGTTGAGGTCCTCCGGAAATTGAAAATTCCCTTCGGTGTTGTTATCAACCGTTCGGATATCGGGGATGACGGGGTCGAACTGTATTGCGAAAAGGAAAAAATTGACATATTAATGCGTTTGCCGTTTGACCGGGATTTGGCGTCGGCGTATTCGAAAGGAATTCCCGCGGTCCGTGCGCGGGAAAAGTATAAGAAAAATTTCAGGGAATTATTTTATTCCATCAAAGAAAAGAGAGGACGTAATGTCTCGAAAACTGGCTAAAGAATATTTTCTGGGCGCTGATGGAAATAGCAGGATGAGTTGCGCGCAGGCCGTCGCGATGGCGTTTAAAGAAAAATTTTCGCTTCGGGATGAAGAGCTCGCCGCGCTTGGCGCTTCAGCAGGCGGCCGCGCACCGGGCGGTTTATGCGGCGCGCTTTATGCCATTGACGTTCTGTTTCGCGGAAGCGGCAGGAATGAATTTGAAACCGCGCGCGAAGCATTTGTCAGTCACGCCGGTTCTGACCGGTGCCGCGCGATCAGAGTGGCGCGTAAAATCAAATGCGTGGATTGCGTCGAAATCGCCGCGACTCTGTTGGAGAAATCTTTATCGTGAAACAAATTCTGGTGATTAGCGGAAAAGGCGGGACGGGGAAAACGGTATTGACGGCCTCGTTGGCGGTTTTGGCGGGGCGTCAAGTTGTGGTCGATTGCGACGTGGATGCCGCCGATCTGCATTTGTTGCTTCATCCCCGAATCAGGGAACGGCATGAATTCCGGAGCGGAAGAACGGCGAAAATAGATCCCGAATTATGCCAGGCGTGTGGCGCGTGTTTTGACGCGTGCCGTTTCGGCGCGATTGTCAAGAACGTAAAATTCTCCATTGATCCGGTTTCCTGCGAGGGATGCGGGCTTTGCAGCCGGCTGTGCCCTTACCGGGCGATTGAGATGAAAGAAAATGTTTGCGGAGAATGGTTTGTCTCCGAAACAAAATGCGGCCCGCTTGTCCACGCCAAACTCGGGATTGCCGAAGAAAATTCCGGGAAGCTGGTGTCGAAAATCAGGCAAAAAGCTCTCGAAATCGCCCGTCAGGAGAATGTCGATTACATCATTATCGACGGGCCGCCCGGTATCGGATGCCCGGTGCTGGCGTCGCTGTCAGGCGTTGATTTGGCGGTGATTGTGACCGAGCCGACGTTGTCGGGGCTGCATGACGCCCGGCGCGTGATCGAAGTTGCCCGGCATTTTCAAATTACCGTTAACATGATTATCAATAAATACGACTTGAATTTGGAAATGACAGCAACCATCGAAAAATATTGCGAAGATAATCAGATTATTCTTCTCGGGAAAATCGCATTTGACAAATCAATCGTGCAAGCAATGGTTCACGGCAGAACGATTGTTGATTGTCAGGACGGGCAAACGAAAGAAGCCGTTGAAGGTATTTTTCGGAAGATCGAAGATGGATTTAAAGCCATTCAATCCGGATAGGCATTCGCTCAAAAAACATGAAACATGAAGACAGGGTTTAAAAAAATACAAAGGCAATCGCATCCTTGTTGTATTGTGTGCGGCATGCAGAATAAACAAGGGCTGAAAGTGAATTTTGAATCTTCCGGGGACGGAAGCGTAGAAGCCTTTTTCAACTGCCGGAAACACTTGGAAGGATATCCCGATATGCTGCACGGGGGCGTGATTTCGGCTCTTCTGGACGGCGCCATGACCAATTGTTTATTTGCGAACGGAATCCGGGCGTTAACGGCGGAACTGAAAGTCCGGTTTCTGCTGCCTGTTAATACCACGGATCCCATACGATTGCAGGCAGTGATTCAAAGATCCGGTTCCCACCTGCATTTGCTGGAGGGAAAACTTTCCCAAAATGGAATTCTGAAAGCCAAAGCGTTAGCGAAATTTATT
Organism: uncultured bacterium; assembly: GCA_964522565.1. Taxonomy (GTDB): domain Bacteria; phylum Omnitrophota; class Omnitrophia; order Omnitrophales; family Danuiimicrobiaceae; genus CAZFUU01. Next base: position 4,546 of record CAZFUU010000046.1, read on the forward strand.
GCATTTTCTAAAAAGTCAGCAATTCAGCGCGCGCAAGATTAAATCGAGATATCAGTATGAGTACGGCAAAAGAGCTAAATCGTTTCGCGCGGGAATAATTTGTTATGAAAACCAAAAAAATTGTAGTGATTGGCGGGTCAGCGGCGGGGCCTAAAGCAGCGGCTAAGGCGCGACGAATCGACGAAAAGGCGCAGGTCATTCTGTTTCAGAAAGATCCTGAATTATCAATGGCATCATGCGGCTACCCGTATTATGTAGGAGGTGTTTTTGACGACCGGAATATGCTGCTATGCACGCCGACCGGAGTTACTCGAGATTCACAATTTTATCTGAATGCAAAGGCCATTGATGCAAGAACGAACACGGAAATAACCGCGATAGATTCCCAAAAACATGCGGTCGGTTTTAAGAATCTCATCACGGGGGTGACAGGCGAAGAAGAATATGACTCACTGGTAATCGCGACTGGTGCGACGGCGCGTATTCCCGATGTCCCCGGTACCGATTTGAAAGGCCTCACAACACTCCAGTCCATGAAGGACGCCGATTTTTTAAGGAAAATTCGTGATGAAAGAAAAATTAAGAAAGCGGTTATTATCGGCGGCGGGCTGATAGGAATAGAAGCGTGCGAGGCATTAATCCTGTCGGGTATTGAGATAACGATCGTGGAAATGCTTCCGCAATTATTAACATTTCTCGATCTCGATTTGGCAAAACTTGTAGAAAATTATTTGAGAAGCAAATCAGTGAATGTTATTACCAATAATGGAGTCGCCGGATTTATTGGAGAGAGCGGAATTTTACGGGGCGTGAAACTGCAAAACGGAACGGAATTGGATTGTGAATTGGCGGTGGTCGCGATTGGCGTTCTTCCAAATGTTCAGCTCGCGCGGGAAGCAGGCCTCAAAATTGGAGTCACCGGCGCGATTGAGGTTAATGAGTATATGCAAACGTCAGATCCGCATATTTATGCCGCTGGCGATTGCACGGAAAAAACACACCGGATAACGGGTAAAAAAGTTCTCGCTCCATACGGCGATATCGCAAATTTGCAAGCGCGCGTCGCAGGCGAAAATGCCGCGCTTGGGAATACCGTTAAATTTCCAGGCGTGATTCATGCGGGTATTTGCAAAATTTTTGATTATTCCGCCGGTTCTACGGGATTGTCCGAAACGATGGCAAGGAAAAACGATTATTCCGACATTGTTACCGTAATTAATTCAAGTGTAGACAAACCTAATTTTATGGGCGGGGAATTGATTATTACAAAATTAATTGCGCAAGAAAAAACAGGAAAGGTTTTGGGCGCTCAATGTATAGGGCCGGGCGACGTCAATAAACAAATTGCCCAATGGGCGATAGCGATTCAGGCAGGAATGAAAGTTGAGGATTTGGTCAGTTGCGATTTGCCTTATGCGCCGCCTTTTTCATTGGCGATTGATCATTTTATTGCGACCGCTCATCTGATGCAAAACAAAATTAAAGGAAGGATGAAAGGGGTTAGTGCCCTTGAGGTAAAAAGGAAAATTGACAAGGGAGAATCGATTTTTTTTCTTGATGTCCGGAGCCCGGATGAATATGACCAGACGCGTTTAGGTGTTGGGGAAGTACTGATGCCTTTAGGCGCATTGAGAGGGCGTTTTCAAGAGCTTCCTCGGGACAAGGACAAGGAAATTATCTGCTATTGCAAAGTCTCTCTTCGCGGCTATGAAGCGGCTCTTGTTTTGGAGGCGAATGGCTGGAAGAATGTGTCTGTGATGGAGGGTGGCATTGTCGCCTGGCCGTACGGAAGAGAAAAGTAAGTCTTCGGAGTGGTTGCATGACAATGTTTAAAATGAGCGTATATGAATTTAAATAAGGTTAAAATTACCGTTCTTGCAGATAATTCTGTTAAAGACCGGAAATTCAAAAGTGAGCATGGCATTGCTTATTGGATTGAAACCGGGGACGCTTCAGTTTTGTTTGATACGGGGCAGGGAACGGCATTTCCGGTGAATGCCAAACTACTTAAAATTCCGCTCAAGCAATGCCATGCAATCGCAATCAGCCATGGCCATTATGATCATACGGGCGGGCTGGCATTCGCGCTAAAAACCTGTCCAAACGCTTTAATTTATCTTCATTCCGACGCCATGAAACGGCGGTATGGATTTAAATGGGGCCATCCTGTGAAATCAATTGGTATGCCGCCTCTTGTAAGGTATGCGTTAAGAGAAAAGGCAAAAAGAATCAGATGGGTGCGAAAACCTGTTGAAATCGCAAACGGGATTTGGGCAACAGGGCCGATTCCGAGAATGTCGGGTTTTGAAGATACGGGTGGGAATTTTTTTATTGATCGCGCATGTCAAGAGAAAGACCTGATTACTGATGATCAAGCCATTTGGATTCCTACCAATTTGGGTTTGATTGTGCTCCTGGGATGCGGGCACTCCGGCGTGATTAATACGCTTGATTATATTTCAAAATTGACACATCGTGAGCCTGTTTACGCGGTATTGGGCGGCATGCATCTTTTGAATGCTTCAAGCGATCGGTTGAAACGCACTGTTAATGCTTTAAAACATTATGATGTCCGCTGGATTATCCCGGGCCATTGTACGGGAGATGTCGCGATGGAATATTTGAAGCGGAATTTTAAAAAACAATTCCGGAAAATGTACGCCGGCATGCGGTTCCCGCGAGGAACAAAAAAGTGAACAAAAAATCTTATCGTTATACATACGGTCCTGTATCTTCCTGGCGGCTTGGCAGTTCTTTGGGCGTTGATCCGATTTCAGGCATGCAAAAAGTGTGTAATTTTGATTGTGTTTATTGCCAGCTTGGCCGGACGAAAGAATTTGCCGATGAAAGGCGGAATTTCGTGCCGTTTAAAGATGTTGCTGAAGAAGTGCGTGAGATCGCATCTGTGACGCCAATTGATTACATCACGTTTTCAGGAGCGGGGGAACCCACGCTGGCAAAAAACCTGGGCGAAATGATTAAAGCCGTAAAAAAAATACGGCGCGAAAAAATCGCTGTGATTACAAATTCCTCATTGATAGACCATCGCGATGTCAGGGAGGACTTATCTTTCGCGGATTTTGTTTTAGCGAAACTTGACGTGTGTGATCCGGATTTATTCCGGCGGATCAACCGACCAACGCCCGGAATTGATTTTGAGAGAATTATGAGCGCATTAAAAAGTTTCAAAGCTTTTTACCACGGACGCTTTGCCTTGCAGATAATGTTTGTTCCGTTTAATTTGAAAAGCGCGGAGCGTATCGCTGAGCTTGCAAAAGAAATCCATCCGCATGAAATTCAGCTTAATACTCCGTTAAGAAAGTGTTCTGCGAAAGCCATTCCCCGCACGGATTTAGAGGCAGTTGAAAAGTGCTTTCGATCGGTTTGCGGCAACGAAATTGAAATCATTAATGTGTATCAGGCAAAAAGGAAAAAGGTGGCATCTGTTAGCGAGGCCGAAACTCTTCGGCGAAGAGGGAAAGATAATGGGAAGGGGGATAGGCATGGAAGGTTTTACGCAGATGTTGAAGTCAAAGATTCACGGAGCGATGATTACGAAGAAAGATTTGAAGTATGCCGGCAGTATTGGGATTGACAAAAAACTTATGGATGAAGGCGATTTGCTCCCCGGTGAAAAAGTGCAGGTCCTGAATTTTGATAATGGATCCCGCTTTGAAACTTATGTCATAGAAGAAAAAGAAGGTTCGGGGATAATCGCGTTATACGGCCCGGCCGCACGGTTGGGCGAAGTTGGAGATAGAATATGCGTTATTTCTTATATTCTGATTGACACTGCGAACGCCGTAAAATTGCGCGAAAAAATTGTCATTGTGAATGAGGAAAATAAATCCGAACAAAATTAATTTGAGACAGGGGGCGGCGTTAAATGGAAGATGCGGAAAGACAACAAAAAAATTTAGAGCAGGAAAAACGGCTTAAACACAACCTTTCAAAAATTAAAAATAAATTCCTCGTTCTGAGCGGGAAAGGCGGTGTGGGGAAAACGACTGTGGCGGTGAATCTGGCTTATGGATTGGCGATGCGCGGGAAAAAAGTGGGGCTTTTGGATGTTGATCTCCACGGCCCGAACGTTGCCAAAATGTTGGGGATTGAAGGCCGGCAATTGACGGGAACAGCCGAAGGCGGGATTGAACCGGTTACGGTTGAGCACGGTTTGAAAGTGATTAGCATGTCGTTTCTTCTGAAGAATAGCGATCAGCCGGTCGTTTGGCGGGGCCCTTTAAAGATGATTACGATCAAACAGTTTTTGAGCGATGTGTCGTGGGGAGAACTTGATTATCTGATGATTGATTCGCCTCCCGGAACCGGCGACGAGCCCTTAAGCGTGTGCCAGCTTATTCCCGGCATTAACGGGATTATTATAGTGACGACTCCGCAGGAGGTCGCGATTCTGGATTCGCGCAAAAGCGTCTCGTTCGCGCGGCAATTAAATGTCCCTCTTGTCGGGGTGATTGAAAACATGAGCGGTTTTATCTGTCCTCACTGCAGCAAAGGCGTTAATATCTTTGGGATGGGAGGAGGAGAAAAAGCCGCGTTGGAGTTAAACGTGCCATTTTTAGGGACGATTCCGGTTGAAACGGAAATGGTCAAATCCGGTGATTCAGGGAAGCCATTTGTCGAGTCCCAAAAAAATTCTGCGACAGCAAACGTCTTAAACGCGATTTTGGACCGGGTTTTAAAAAGCGCGCGGGGCCATGAGGCCAAGTCAACTGTATGAACACTTATCTGGACTGTATCCCTTGTTTTTTCAGGCAGGCGCTAGAGGCCTCAAAATTGGCGGGCGCGGGCAAAAAAGTCCAGAGGCAAGTATTAAATGAATTAGCGAGGCGCTTGCCTGTGTTTTCTTTGGCCGCCTCTCCTCCGGAAATGGGCCGGACCATTTATAAAATTGTCAGCCAAATAACGAAGAAAAAAGATCCGTATGCGGCCATTAAAGCTGTCAGCAATCGAAAAGCGCTTCAGCTTTACCCCCGCCTGAAGAAAAAGGTTTCTCATTCGCGCGAACATTTGAAGATGGCGGT
>CAZFUU010000047.1:0-9586 GCA_964522565.1 uncultured bacterium
TGCCTAATCCACGCCGCCAGCGTTCGTTCTGAGCCAGGATCAAACTCTCCGTAAAAATTGATTGAACCCAATATCCAACTCCCGCTTACGCGGGACCGGACATTGAATTGCATATGGAGACATTGACTCCTCGCACATTCCGAAACTGTCAAAGAACAGTATAAAAACAAAAATAAAGACAAAAAAACTCTACCCTTGCTTGATTTCAAAAATTGAAAAAGCAATCGTAGTAGGTTTATTTAATCGTTGCAGATTTCTGAATCACAACAACGAGCATATCTATTTTCGGCTGATATGCCCTGTCCATTAGTGCCGCGTATTCTATTGAAAGCACCTGGTAGTGTCAAGCAGATAATCTAAAAAAATTGATTTTTTTATTCCGGGCTTCATCATTCCAATCATAATCTGCGATTCCACGCCCCTCGGAACCTTCCTAACTCGTGGCCTATTCAACGGTTACGGATTTCGCGAGATTGCGGGGCTGATCCACATCGCGCTTGTTCAAAACCGCAACCCGGTAGGCGAAAAGCTGAAGCGGAACAACCGTCAGAACCGGAGAAAAAACTTCCGCGGCGCGCGGAATTTCAAAAATCCATTTCGACAGACGGCGCACACTTGTGTCGCCTTGCGTGACGATTGAAATAATAATTCCCTTGCGCGCGTGAATCTCTTCGATGTTCGACACCATTTTGTCTTTCGTTTTCGAAAACGGAATCAAACATATCACGGGCTGGTGTTTATCAATGAGCGCGATCGGGCCGTGTTTCATTTCTCCGGCCGCGTAACCGTGCGCGTGCGAATAGGTGATTTCCTTCAGCTTCAGGGCGCCTTCCAGCGCGTTGGGGAAATTATAGCCGCGCCCCAAAAACAAAAAATCGCGTTTTCTGTATAACGCCCGGCTCGCCCGCCGCACGTCTTTGGAATCATTAAGTATCGCGGCCACTTGCTGAGGAATTTTTTCTGCCTCGTCAATCAGATGAACCATCCGGCTTCGGGCAAGCGCGCCTCTCAGGCCTGCCAGAAAAAAAGCAAATAATGTCAACGTCATCAATTGCGCCACATATGCTTTTGTGGACGCAACGCCGATTTCCGGGCCCGCGTGCGTATAAATAACCGCGTCGGCTTCACGGGCAATCGTGCTGCCGACAACATTGACAATAGCCAGCGTCATCGCGCCCTTCTTGCGCGCTTCTCTTAACGCCGCGAGCGTGTCCGCCGTTTCACCCGATTGCGTAATTAAAATCGCCACATCTTCTTTGGTGACAACCGGATTCGAATACCGAAATTCGCTGGAGACCCTCACTTCAACGGGAATTTTCGCGTATTCTTCAATCATATACTGCCCGACCATGCACGCGTGATATGCCGTCCCGCAGCTGACAAAAAAGATTTTCTTTGTTTTTTTCAATCGCGCACGGGCAGCCGCGTGAACCGTGTCAAATTCAATCCGCTTCTCAGGCGTAATCCGCTTTCGCAGCGTTTCGGTCAACACCCTGGGCTGTTCATAGATTTCCTTTAACATAAAATGCGGGAACCCGCCCTTTTGCGCCTGGGCAACATTCCAGGGGACCACGGACGCTTTGCGGATAACCGGATTTTTCCGGCCGGCTTTAAAAATCCGGACTCCGCGTTTTTCAATTTCCACAAACTCGTCATCCTCCAGATAAATCACTTTGTTTGTATACGGAAGAATCGCGGAAACATCGCTGGCAATAAAGTATTCGCCGTTTCCCACTCCGACAATCAGCGGATTGGATCTTTTAAACGCCACGATCCGGCCGGGCTCGTCCGAACAAAGAGCCACAAAAGAAAAAAATCCGCGCATCCGGCCAACCGCGCGGCGCATCGCTTCCAATAAATTCCCGCGATAATACTGTTCCAACAGGTGAGCGGCGACTTCCGTATCCGTTTCGGACCTGAAACGATTTCCGCTTCGGCGAAAACCGTGTTTCAGCTCGGCGTAATTTTCGATAATTCCGTTATGGACGATGGCGATTTTATGATTCGGGCTCATGTGAGGATGCGCGTTTTCCCGAGACGGTTCTCCGTGCGTTGCCCAGCGCGTATGCCCGATGCCCGCGAACGATTCCAAATCCCGTTTCCCGAGGCGGGACTTTAACTCGGAAAGCTTGCCTTTTTCTTTTATAAAAAAAATTTGGCCCGTATGCTCTTCCAGGCATGCGACTCCCGCAGAGTCATACCCGCGGTATTCCAGCTGTTCAAGCCCTGTCAACAGAACCGGCAGGACTTTTCGCCAACCTGCGTACGCAACAATTCCGCACATAGAACATTTGCTCCGTTTTTGAGTTCAAACCACGACCTTATTTACCACAGGTTCGGCTTCGATTGAAGCGAAATTTATCCCGTGATTTTTTTTCTGATTCGCTTATAATGCTGTCACTGGAGGTGCATGATGCTATTCAACAACAGGCGAAAACACTTTTTTGTCCAAAAAGGCCTGCAGTCCCGCTATATCATTTATATCACCGCGACGCTTTTGATCGTTTCCTTGACCGCCGCAGTCGGGATTTATTTCGGCATTTGGGGATCGGTTCTGAAATCGTTTTCCGACGAAGAAGTGCGCGCCGCGATGGTTACCGCCTCCCGAATCCATGAGTATGACGCAGCCCGCCGGCCCCAGTCAAAATCCATGGCGATTCCGTCCATCCGCTTGTTCAAGGAAACAGCACTGTTGAGCGAACGTCAAAAAGAAATCCTGCAGGACATTCTCGATGACACTCACCGGCGTCTTGTGATCCCCGGAATTCTGCTTCTTCTTTTCATCGGATGGGGCAGTATTTTTTTAACCCATAAAGTAGCCGGCCCTCTTTTCCGGTTTAGCAAATCGTTTGGGTCAGTCAAAAACGGCGACCTGTCCGTCCGGATCAATTTGCGAAAGTGGGACGAGACAAAAAATGTCGCGGATGATTTTAATGACATGGTCGAATATTTGGATCAAAAAATCGCGCGGCTGAAAACGCTTTCCGGGCAAACGCCCAGCGAATCCGTCTTGGCAGATATTCGCCGCGAGCTATCCACATTCAAAAACCGGCGACCGTGATTGTCAAAGTGCTTCCCCGTCTCCTGTCATTTTTCCTCGTGGTCACGATCGGCTGCTGCTTGCCGGCCGTTCCATCCTCCGGCGCCTCAAGCGTTCAAGAGCTGTCTGATGCAGACCGGCAGCTTCTGGTTCAAATCCAGAAAGACGCGTTCAAATATTTTTTAGACCAAACAAATCCTTCCACCGGGCTAACCAAGGATTCGTCACGCTTCGGGTCCCCGGCCTCAATCGCGGCGACCGGTTTCGCCCTGGCGAGTTTTGCGATCGGCACAAGTCACGGATGGATTTCTCACAAAGATGCCTACCGCCGGATACTCAGGACAATCCATACCGCTCAAGACAAACAAACCGGGGTCAAAGGATTTTATTATCATTTTCTTGACCCGGAAACCGGGAGAAGAACCTGGAGCTCGGAGGTGTCTTCCATCGATACGGCGCTTTTTATCGCGGGGCTTTTACTGGCGGCGACCTATTTTCAGGGGACCGACTTGGCCGATGAGGCGGCCCGGCTTTATGAGCGCGTCGATTGGAATTGGATGCTCAACGGAACGGATCTTTTCAGCCATGGATGGAAACCCAAACAGGGATTTTTACCTTATTACTGGGATATGTATTCGGAACATTTAATTCTCCAGGCCCTCGCCCTCGGCACCGAAACAAATCCGGTGCCCGAAAAAGTTTGGCACGCCTGGAAGCGAGAAACAGAAATCTACCGCGAAAAAGAAATCGTTTACGCCTATACGGGCAGTTTGTTTACTTATCAATACAGCCACGCATATATTGATTTTCGCGATTTACGGGACAATGAAATCAATTACTTTGACAATTCAAAACTTGCTTCCGAGGCCAACCGGGAATTTTCAAAAGAACATGAAACCGAATACCGGACTTACGAAACCTATTGGGGGATTTCCGCCTCACTCGGCCCGGACGGTTACAAAGCCTACGGCGCGATGCCGGGAACCGCATTTCACGACGGAACAATTACGCCTTACGCCTCCATCGCCTCGATTGTTTTTACCCCGGATGAAAGCCTTGCCGCAATTAAAGCGATGAACGACAATCTAAAACCAAAACTGTACGGCCCTTACGGATTTCTGGACGCCTTTAATCTGGACGTAAACTGGCAGGCGGATGAATATATCGGAATTGACCAGGGGATTATTGTCTTGATGCTGGAGAATTATCTCAACCGGGGAGCGGTTTGGAAACGATTCATGCAGCTTCCGTTAATCACCCGTTGGCTCGAACGCGCCGGCCTTGAAAAAGCACCCGCAGAGCATTTGGAAGTGCTTCAAAATTCTGGGCCAATAGGCTAAAAACTGGTGAGATTTAAAACTTACAGTTGGTTCCTATGTTTTCCAAAAAAACGAGCGGCAAGTCGTGCGGCAGATTCCCGGATCGCTTCCTTGCTTAAAAGCGAGCCGTCACGGATTTTTTCCTTCAATTCCTGAATGCGCCCGCAATTCGGTTCGGAAACTTTCAGAAGCAGCCGCTGGTATTTTTTCAGCTCTTCCTGGGTGGGACGGTAAGTCACGGGCCCTTCGGTTTGTTCTACCGGTGCTTTCGGCGGAATAATTGTTATCTGCTGGGTCACATGCACGGCAATCCTCGATTTTAAAATTTCTGCTTCCGGTTGTCCGATCTTCCTCTTTCATTAGGACTATCGGCCAAAAAGAATCGAAACTTTAAAATCCGGATTGACATCGCGCCGCACTTCTCTTAAACCTCGAGCGCAAGCTCTCCCGTTCTTTTCATCAAATGCCCGCGAAGCCGCGTCACCACTTTCGTGTGAATCTGGCAAACGCGCGATTCCGACACATTCAGGACCTCTCCGATTTCCCGCAACGTCAGGTTTTCGTAGTAATACAGCACGATAACCAGTTTTTCCTTTTCGGGAAGCTGATCAATCGATTCGGCCAGCAACTGCCTGACTTCATTTTGATGCACAAAGTTCAGTTGATTGGTAATCAGCGAATCTTCGACGGTCTGCAAACGTGAAATCGGCTTGTTGCCGTCGTCGTTTTGCCACACTTCATCCAGCGATAAAAATGTGGTCGAATTCAGTTCGCTGTAAATACCGTTTAAGTCCTCAACGCTCATGTTGAGCGATTTTGCCAGCTCTTCGTCGGTCGCCATGCGCCCGTGTTTTTCTTCGATTTCGGAGCATTTCCGCTCAATTTCCCTCGCGCGTTTCCGCAGCAGACGCGGCGCCCAATCAAGCTTGCGAAGCTCGTCCATGATGGACCCCCGGATCCGGGAAACGGCATAGGTTTCAAATTTATTGCCCTGGTTGACGTCGTATTTTTCGATCGCGTCAAAAAGCCCCAAGAGGCCGTAACTGACGAGATCGTTGAATTCAACGTTCGGCGGCAGGCCGATCGCGACGCGTCCGGCGACGTATTTAACCAGATAAAGATATTTGCGGACGATCTCTTCGCGAAGCAGCGGCGTTTTGCTTCTCTTGTATTTTTTCCATAATTTCAAATCCGATTCGTTCATGTTCGCCCCCTTGTGATCAAAAAATAATTTCAGTTCATCCTGTTATCTTTATCTTCCTTCTCCAGCAGTTTCTTAATCTGCAGCAAGGTGTAATTCTTTGACTGCAACACCTTGATTTTCTCCAGCCGGTCAAAAACGCTTTCGTCATAAAGACGATGTCCGGAAGGAGTCCTCCGCGCCTCCTGAATTAAATTGGCAAGGGTATAATTATGAATTGTCTGGCGGGAAAGCCCGCTGTATTGCATCACCTCGCCAATTTTAAAAAGTTTTTCCCGTTTCATTCTCCGCCTCCTTTTCTGGCGGCTTGCAGTCCTTGATATTTGCGGTTGGCCTCCTCATTGAAAGGATCAATCAGCAGAATCTTTTCAAGCGCGAATCTCGCCTGGGCGGGCCTTTTTTCTTCCGTGAATCGCTCGACGTCCTTCCAGTACTTCTTGACCCTCAAATCAATTTCATCCTCATAAACGCTCTTCAGCAGACCGATTTCGGTTTTCCCTTCCTGGATCATGATTTTCTTAAGCGCATCAAGCCGCTGGGACGCTCCCCTATGGTTGGGCTCTAGCAAGAAAACCTGTTCATAAACAGCGTTGGCCTGTTCATAGTTTTTTTGGAACATATAGGCATCGCCTTCTTCCAGCAGCTCATTGGCAAGTTCACGCTTCTCGGCCGCGGTCAATTCCTCAACCAATTTTGTCCTTGCAGAGTCGCCTGCGGCCGCCGATCCTTGCCACTCCTGATTCGCAAATACGCCTTGCTGACAAACGACGCTTATGCATGAAAATAAAAAAACCCACGCAAAAGCATGGGCTTTTTTTAACTGTCTGTCCGATGTGTAATTTTGCCGATGTTTCATATCGCTATTTTTACATTATGTAAATTACATTTTGTAATTTGTACTTTATAAATTTAGCCTGAGAATGTCAATATGATTTTAACCTCAAAATAGCCCTTTTTTCGTGAACTGCAACATATTGTGTCGGGGTTTCCTGGTGCGGCTACTTATGGTGGAATATGTTTAGCGTTTTTTCTCATTAAATTCCGGGAATTGACGATAGGTCTTATTACAGGAGGGCTGGATGACTTACGAAAAACTGTACGAGTTGAAATTTGAAAAGCAATTTCCAACGCATGTGCTGGAAAAACGATACCCGAGGGACAGGCAAAAAATATCTCAAATCGCTCTGCTTGAACTCTCTTCGGAAGAACTAAAAAGCATCGTGAGGCGGGAAAAAGAACTTGCCTGTTTGCTGATGCTGAAAAACCGTTTGTTCAAGAAAACCGTCACCGCTGGCCGGAGTGCCGCCTGCTGCGCCTGAAAGGAAAATATCACGTCAGAAAGTTGTTCTTCCCTTCCCTCCGCAAGCTGGTTTCCGCAGGAATATAAGGCAATCGACAGTTCTGCTTTCAACCGTTACGAAACACTTTCTTCAAAAACGCCTATTTTCCGGAATTTTTCGTAACGCTTCTCGACCAGCGCCTTGCCTGATAAACGGGCAAGTTTCTTAAGTTGGCTCTCAATCGCGTCTCCGAGCCGTTCAGCCGTCACCTGATAATCGCGGTGAGCTCCGCCGAGCGGTTCCTTTACAATTTCATCGACAATTCCGAATTCTTCCAAATCTTTTCCGGTCAACCGAAGAACCTGCGCGGCGTCTTGCGCACGGGAGTTGTCTTTCCATAAAATCGCTGCGCATCCTTCGGGAGAAATCACCGAATAATACGCGTTATCGAGAATAATGATGTAATCCCCCACTCCGATGCCGAGAGCGCCTCCGCTGCCACCTTCGCCGATCACGCATACAACAACCGGAACCGTCAATTCCGACATTTCGCGAATATTATAAGCGATTGCCTCAGCCTGTCCGCGCTCTTCGGCGCCAATTCCCGGATACGCGCCCGGCGTGTCCACCAGGCAGATAATCGGAATGCCGAATTTTTCCGCCATTCGCATGACGCGCATCGCTTTGCGGTATCCTTCCGGATGAGCGCTTCCGAAACTCCTCATCAGGTTCTCCTTCGTGTCCTTTCCCTTCTGATGCCCGATCACGCATACATTTTGCCCGCGGAATTTCGCGAAGCCGCACACAATCGCTTTGTCATCCGCGAAATGCCGATCTCCGTGAATTTCAACAAAATCCTCCGTCAAAAGCCGCACATAATCCAGGGTGTATGGCCGCATTGGATGGCGTGCCACCTGAACGCGCTGCCAGGGAGTCAGATGCTCAAAAACACGGTGAATTTCTTTCTCCAGCTTTTTTTCCGCGCTTTTGATTTCATTCGAGAGATCCAGCCCCGAATCGGAAATATGCGACTTCATGTCGCGAATGGTGCGCTCCAAATCGGCGATGGGCTGTTCAAACGGCAGGGTTATTGTTGCGGACGATCTTTCAGCGGATTCTGTTTTTTTTCGTTTCATGTTCAATGTCCTTTCGTTTAATCGACAACCGTCACAACTGTCTTTTCCGGAACAATCGCGTAAAGCTCTTCCACGTCGCGGTTCAACATCCGCACGCATCCATCCGAGGCCTGCTGGCCGATGGTTTCCGGAAGGGTCGTTCCGTGGATTCCGTACTGCGGCAAATCAAAACCCATCCACCGCGTTCCCAGAATATTGTCCGGACTGCCGGCGGGAATTTTTTTACCGTCTTTATACCAATCCGGATTAACGCTTTTATTCTTAATGAAAAATTTTCCGACCGGCGTGGAATTGTCACGTCCCGTCGCCACAGGATAGGTCTTGAACCATTTTCCGTTCTTGTATAAATCAAGCGTGTTTCTCGATTTGCTGACATGAATTGAAAAGGTTGCGTTTGAAATTTTCAGTGATGTTCCGGGGCGAATGGCGTTGCTCTTCAGCCGGTTTTGCCGCTGAATCAATTCGGCGGAAACGCCCAATCGCCGGGCGAGCGGATACAGCGCGTTCCCTTTCTGCACTTCATAAGAATAATACTCGTCCGGCTCAATCCCCGCGAACAGGATTCTGACATTCAAATCCTGAATGGCCGCTTTAACTTTTGTCATGTCCGCGGCCCTGAGATTTTTCCGATACAGTTTTTGGTAAAGCTCTCTCGCCTCCGGAAGTTTGCGCTCTTCGACAAGCGCTTGGGCCTTGTTCAAGGTTTGCTTGAATTCCGCTTGCGCGGATAATGTTTTCAAGCCGGTTTGGGATGCCATGGCCGGAGACAAAAAACCGGCTGAAGCGTGAAGGAAAACCAATAAAAAGATGGGCGCTCTGAAATTCTGCATCATATTAAAAATTGCAAATTCCAAGAGCAATCGCGATGCCAAGCAACGCGCCGACAAATACTTCGACAGGCGTGTGCCCCAAAAATTCTCTCAGGCGGCTGTCCGGAATTTTGCCGTGCGCGTAAAATTCATCGATAATCCGGTTCAGCGCGATGGCCTGCCTGCCCACAGACCGGCGGACGCTTGCGGCATCAAACATGGTTACCAGCGCGAAAACAAGCGCAAATAAAAAAATCGCCGATCTATACCCGAGATAGTGACCGAGTACCGTCGCCAGCGCGGCCGTCCCGGAAGAATGCGAACTGGGCATGCCGCCCGTGTCCGTCAGCCACCGGAAGTTGAATTTTTTATATTTCAGGCAGAGGCGGGTAACCTTAATCGACTGGGCCACAATCCAGGCCGCGGATACCGCAAGATACGCTCTGAAAACGTCAAATTCTTCGGACACTTAAAACCCTTTCCTTCAAAAATAGTTGACAGGCCTAAAATATAACATATAATGATAAATAATATGTATTAAATTAATAACTGGCGAATGAGTTTATTATAGCAAGCCAAATTGAAAACGCAAGCGCGGTTAAAAGCATCCCTCCCGTAAAACCGCCAGGAACAACCGGATTTCTCCAATGATCGCAAGAATCTACAGTGCCACCTGCTTGGGCGTCGATGCGCATTTAATTGAAATTGAAGTGGATGTCAGTAACGGACTTCCTCAAACGGCCATTGTCGGATTGCCGGATCAAGCCGTGCGCGAAAGCAAAGAAAGAGTCCGGTCCGCGT
>CAZFUU010000048.1:0-9582 GCA_964522565.1 uncultured bacterium
GCCAACCGCCTGTTCGAACGGCATGGACGAAACCATGAGGGCAGCCGAGGCGCCGATCAACGCAAGCAAATCGGGGCTGTTTTCACCGTCCGATGAAAGAACGGTGGATGAAATCTGAACTTCATTATAATACTGCGCCGGAAACAGCGGGCGCAAAGGCCGGTCAATCAGCCGGCACGTCAGGACTTCACGCTCGGAAGGTTTTCCTTCACGCTTGAAAAAGCCGCCCGGAATTTTTCCCGCGGCGTATGTTTTTTCACGGTAGTCAACGGTCAGCGGGAAAAAATCCCGATCTTCGGCGGCTTCCTTCGCGGCGCACGCGGCGGTCAGCACCACGGTGCCCCCGCACTGGACCCATGCGGCCCCGTCTGACTGCTTCGCCAATTTTCCCGTTTCAATAATAATTTCCTGCGTTCCTGTTTTCGCACTTACTCTTGTAGTCATTGTCTCTTCTCTTCCTTTTTTATTTCTCTTTTTTTCCGCCAAACTGCGCGGCGGATCCGCCATGCTTTGTGGCGGACTCTAGTCTCTTCTTTTTCTTTTTCTGTCCCTAGCTTACTTTCTTAACTCGAGCTGTTTGATCAGCGCTTTGTATTTATCGGAATCTTCCCGCTGAAGATAAGCCAGCAGACGTTTTCTCTGTTCGACCATTTTAATCAATCCCAAACGGGAATGATGGTCTTTTTTATGGGCCTCGAAATGCTTGGTCAGTTCGTTGATTCGCGTGGTCAATAACGCGACCTGAACCTCGCACGAACCGGTGTCTTTCGCGGTCCTCTGGTATTTCTTTACAACGTCCGTTTTCCTTTCCTTCGTTAACGACATATCTCCTCCATCCTGTTGTGTTTAAACCATTGTCTGGCCATTTTGACGTCAATTTCAATTTGACGAATCAATCGTTCCGGAGCGGAATATTTTTTTTCCGCTCGCAAATATTTTCCGATTACCACTTCCGCCGTCCGGGCGGCAAAAACCGTATGATAATCCAGAATAAAAACTTCCGGCACTGTTTTGCCCCGCGTTTCAAATGTCGGCCTTTTCCCGAAACTTAATAACGCCGGATAAAACTTGCCATATCGGTATCGCATCGCATATTCACCGGGCCGCGCCGCACGCGAAATCCTTCGGCCCGATACCGCACGTATCCACGCCGTATAAATCCCTTCCGGCGGCATCACCTCGCTCCGGGGCTTCAAATTAACCGTCGGATAACCCATTTTCCGGCCTCGTCCTTTTCCGCGCACCACATCGCCCCAAAAAGAATAAGACCTGCCCAGCAAACGGCCTGCCAATTCGAGGCGCCCGGCTTCAATCAGATTTCTAATCCGGGTGCTCGATACCGCCATGCCGCTCATATGAACCGCGTCCACTTCAAAAAAATTCGGCTTGCCGCCGGATTTGCAACGCCGGATCATTCTGGCGCTGCCCCGCCGGCCATGGCCAAACCTGGCTCCCGGCCCCAGGCAGAATTCCGTCACGCCCAGCCGTTCTTTCAGGATTTTCGTCAAAAATTGTTCCGGATTGATTGCCGAAAATTGCTTCGTGAAATCCGAAACCAGCACAAGCCGGACACCGGCTTCCGCCAGCAATGCCATTTTATGGTCGAGCGACGTCAACACACGGACATTTGCCCGATCGCCCAGCACATTTCTGGGGTGACGGCGAAACGTCATAACAACCGCCCGCCCGCCGATTTGCCTGGCCCGCCTTTGAACGGCCCTGAGCATGGCCCGATGCCCCCGGTGGACCCCGTCAAAATTTCCGAGCGCCAGGATGATTCGGCCGTAACGGAACTTTTTGAATTGTGAAAGACCGTCAATGATTTTCATCATGATTTCAACTATGACCGGCCGGCGGCGTCAGCGGCGCCAACACGACCGGGCGGATCAGCCGCCGGAAAACTTGTTCGTCCATGCCCCGAAGTTCCGGAACGCCCACCGCATCCTCCAGCGAAAACTGGCCGCATCTCGTCCGCTTCAAGCCGTCCAGAATCGCGCCGCAGCCCAGGATATTTCCCAAATCATGAGCCAGCGTCCGGACATAAGTTCCTTTCGAAACGCGCGCGAAAAATTCTATCACCGGAAGCGCGATCCGCTCAATCCTGAATTCATAAACCGTCACGGGCCGCAGCGGACGGTCAACTTCTTTGCCCTGCCTCGCCAACCGGTACAAGCGCACGCCCTGATGTTTGAGCGCGGACACCATCGGGGGCTTTTGCCAGATTTTTCCCTGTAAATGGCCGAATGCCTCGTGAATCTTTTCATCGGTCACGCCGGAAATATCCGATTCGCCCAGCACTTTCCCGGCCGAATCCTGGGAATCGGTTCTGATTCCGAGCCGGATCGCTCCGGCATACTCTTTGTCCGACGCCGAAAGTTTATCGCTGTGTCGGGTGGCTCTTCCCAGCAGAAGAACCAGCAACCCGGTAGCCGAAGGGTCAAGCGTTCCCGCATGCCCGACGCGTTTAATCCCGAAACGCTTCCTGATAAACGCGCAGACATCATGAGACGTCCATCCCGGTTCCTTGTCAATGAGCAAAAGGCCTTCGAGATCCGAATGAGTTTCCGGATGCGGATAACGCGGCCTTCTATAAATATTTCGCCGGACTCCCGAATTCATACCTGATCCGCTCCAGAATTAATTTTTCGGCCTGATCCATACTGCCGCGAATCACGCAACCGGCGGCTTTCATATGCCCGCCGCCGCCGAAATAAGCGGCCACCTGACTGATATCATCCTTGCCTTTGGAGCGCAACGACACGCGCACGTCGCCCGTTTTTTCCTCCGTCAGGAAAAACGCGAACCGCGCCTCTTTTAGGTTTTTTAAAAAATCGATAAACCCTTCCGTGTCGGCGTAAGTGCTTCCGGTTTTCTTGATGTCATTTTGCGTCACACGCGCCCAGGCAATTCCCCGGTTTTTCGAAAATCTGATTTTTCCGATCAGGAGCTGGTAAAGTTTCAACGTTTGCAAAGAATAAATGGAATACAGCCGCTCGTTGATTTTTTCGATATCGATTTTTTTCGCGAGTTCTCCGGCGATCAAATGCGCCTTTTCAGACGTATTGCTGTATTCAAAAGAGCCCGTGTCGGTCGAAATTGAGACGTAAAGCGCTTCCGCCTCGGGGCCATTGACGGCCTTACGAAAATACTTGAACAAATCGTAAACCACCTCGCCGCAAGCCGAGGCCTCGGGATTAATATAATTATAGTGCCCGAAACGGGTATTGGTATGATGATGGTCAATATTGAAAATAACGGTGTCGGGCTGTAACAGCCGCGTGACCGATCCGATCCGGTCAAGCAGCGGGCAATCCGTCGTGACAATCGCGTCAAATTTCCGGACGGGCTTAATGTCAGCCGTCTGCGACCAGTGGTCCTGTTTCAAAAAATCAAACCGGGACGGAAACGGGCTTTCGCAAACAATCTGCGTCTTTTTACCCAGGCGCCGCAAAAGGGATTGCAGTGCCAAAAGCGATCCGACCGAGTCGCCTTCCGGATTGACGTGCGAGGCCAGCAAAAAACTCCTGCAGGCCTTCAGGCCGCGCGCGAATTCTTCGAGTGATTCTTTTGCGTTCACTTTTTTCATGGCTGCTCTCCTGAACCCTCGTGAAGCTTCTTGATAATTTCGTCCACTTTCATTCCTTCATCCAGAGATTCGTCAAATATGAACGTCAAATGCGGTGTAAAGCGCAATTTCAGCGTCTCGGCGAGCTTGTGCTGTAAAAAACCGCGGGCTTTCTCTAGCCCTTTTTGGGTTTCGGATTGCGCGCCCTCTCCACCCATAACGCGGTAATACACCTTGGCGTATTTGGCGTCATCGCTCAAATCCACGTGTGTCACCGTCAAAAATCCGACCCTGGGATCGCTCATTTCCTGCGTAATCGCGATGCCCAGTTCCTGTTTAATGAGGACCGAAATCCGGTCTTTCCTCTTTGCCAGCATATTAATTTACTCCATCCGTCGAGTCACAGCCATTAGAACATTTCAAGCGATTCCGTCAATACCTCGACGTCCCTGTTCTCCTTCACCATTTCAAGCGCAAGATCCAGAACGTGATGGACGAACTTTCTTTCATTCCCTACCGCGGCAATCGCGACATGGCTTCTTTGCCACAAATCCATTCCGTCAAGCTCCGCGACCGCCACATTGTATTCGCGCCTGATTCGAACCACCATGCTTTTCAGGATCATACGCTTTTCTTTTAGCGATTGCGGAGCTGAAAAATGCAGATCAAGATGCCGGACGCCAATCACCATAACTGAATTAATTTGCCGCCAGTTTTCCGGCGACACGCTCCACGCGGAACGATTCGATCACATCGCCCGCCTGAAGCCGGTCAAACCCTTCCACCACCACGCCGCAATCGTAACCTTCGGCAACTTCGCGGACATCGTCCTTGAAGCGTTTCAAAGATGACAGCTTGCCTTCGTGAACAACGATATTGTCGCGGATCACGCGTATTTTGTGATTTCTCAGCAATTTTCCCTTTTGAACGTAGGCCCCGCCGATTGTCCCGATTTTGGAAGACGAAAAAACCTGGCGAATCAACGTCCGGCCCTCCACCACTTCCTTGAATGTGGGCGCCAGCAATCCTTCCATCGCTTTGCGTACATCGTCAATCGCTTCGTAAATAATCCCGTACAGCCGCACGTCCACGCCTTCTTTTTCGCTGATCTGCGCCGCCCGCTCGTCCGTCTTGACATGAAACCCGATCACGACCGCATCGGAAGCGGCCGCCAGCATGATGTCCGATTCATTAATCCCGCCGACGCCGGCGTGCAAAATGCGAACCTTGATCTGGTCATTCTCGGTTTGCTGGAGCGACTTGGACAACGCTTCCACGGAGCCCTGAACATCGGCTTTGACAATCAGGCGCAATTCTTTCACCCGGCCTTCTTTGACTTTTCCGTACAATTCTTCAAGCGACAAATGTTTCGGATGGAGGCCCTTCATGGCCTTTTCCCTGATTTCAAGCTGGCGTTTCTCGCATATTTTCCGCGCGATTTTCTCGTCATGGACCACTACAAACACATCACCCGCCTCCGGCGTCCCCGGAAGCCCCAACACTTCAACCGCGCTTGACGGCCCCGCTTCTTTAATTGATTTTCCGCGGTCATTCGCCAGCGCCCGGACTTTTCCGTAATACGGCCCGACAATCATCAAATCTCCGACCCGCAAAGTTCCTTTCTGAACGATTACCGTCGCGATATTGCCGCGCCCCTTCGTTAACCGCGCTTCCAAAACGATGCCTTCCGGAGACCGGTTCGGATTCGCTTTGAGCTCCATAATTTCCGCCTGCAGAAGAAGAATTTCAAGCAACTCTTCGATTCCTTTTCCCGTTTTCGCGGACACTTTCGAACAAATTGTTTTTCCGCCCCACTCTTCGGGCATTAACTCCAGTTTTTGCAAATCCTGCATCGCCCGCTGGGGATTGGCGGCCGGCAGATCGCATTTATTGATCGCGACCAAAATCGGACACCCCGCCGCTTTCGCGTGGTCAACGGCTTCCACCGTCTGCGGTTTGACGCCGTCATCGGCCGCGACGACAAGAACAACGATATCCGTCACGTTCGCCCCCCGCGCGCGCATGGCCGTGAAGGCCTGATGGCCTGGCGTATCAAGAAAGGTCACTTTTCCCTTTCCGTGAATGTCAACCATGTAGGCGCCGATATGCTGTGTGATCTGGCCGACTTCTCCCTGGGCGACACTCGTCTTCCGGATCGCGTCAAGAAGCGAAGTTTTTCCGTGATCGACGTGCCCCATCATCGTCACAATCGGCGGCCGAAGTTTCAGAGACGACGGATCGTCGGCCTGCCCCTCCAGGACGATTTTCGTTTCTACGTCTTCCAACTTTTCAATTTCTATTCCGAGCGCCTTCGCCGCCTTCCACACCAGTTCTTCATTCAAAAGCTGATTCACATTCGCGAAGACCCCGATCCCGATCAGGGATTTGATCAATTCGGGCACACGCACGTTTAATTTTTCCGCGAGCACGCCAACGCAGATAGGCATTTCGATGGGAACCGGTTTTTTACTGATTGGCGCGGGAGTCGCCACAGAAACCGGCGCTGAAACACTTTGCGGTTCGGTTTCCGGATTGGGCTTGGAATCGGATTTGATATCAACGGACGGCGCGCGAACCACTTCTGTTTTTTTCGCATCAGGATCTGCCGGACGCGGACTCTGTTTATCGGGACGGGGCGTTGGAGAATCCTGCGGTTTTTTGTCGGCAATCGCGGGCGTTGAAATTTTCCCGGGTGCCGGCGAAACGGGAATTGTTTTTGGAGGCGACGGAGCTTTTGTTTCGCTTTTTTTTAAATAACGTTCCGCTACTTCCGCGGGAACCAAAGACATATGGCTTTTGACTTTGACGCCTCCCGCTTCCAGTTCGGCGATCAGTTCTTGCGCGGTCTTGGCTATTTTTTTGGCCAGTTCATGTACCCGCATCGGTCTTGTCATCTCCTGAAGATTGAACGGCCTCTTCATCTTTTGGCTTGGCTTTGCCGTCCTTGTTTAAAATAACCTGGTGCGCACCCCGGACCAGCGTCTCGGCGAGTTCCGGCGTGATTCCCTCGATGTGAGCCAGCTCTTCCGGCGTTGATTTCAAAATATCCTTTAAGGTGTGAATTCCGCCCGCGCTCAACTTGCTTTCGATTTCCCGATTGACGCCCTCAATCGCCGAGAGAGGAATTTTCTGGCTTTCGCTTCGAATATCAATCTGCCAGCCCGTCAATTTGGACGCGAGCCGGACGTTCTGCCCTTTTTTTCCGATGGCCAGAGACAACTGCGCGTCGGCGACAAAAATTTCCGCGCTTTTTTCCGATTTCCTCAAACGAATATCCGCAAGCTCCGCCGGCGCCAGTGCGTTCCTGATAAACTCCGCC
The DNA here is from genome assembly GCA_964522565.1 of uncultured bacterium. Classification (GTDB taxonomy): domain Bacteria; phylum Omnitrophota; class Omnitrophia; order Omnitrophales; family Danuiimicrobiaceae; genus CAZFUU01. Next base: position 6,885 of record CAZFUU010000048.1, read on the forward strand.
GCATCCTCGCTCCAGCGCACGATGTCGATTTTTTCCCCGCCCAGCTCACGGACAATATTTTTCACGCGCTGCCCGCGCATTCCGACACAGGACCCCACGCAGTCGATTTTGGATTCCTTGGAAAAAACGGCGATTTTCGTGCGGGATCCCGCCTCACGCGCGACTCCCTTGATCTCGACAATCCCGTCATGAATTTCAGGCACTTCCAGTTGAAAGAGTTTCCGCACCAGTTCAGCGCTCGAACGGGACACAATCACTTCGGGCCCGCGATCGGTGCGCTTGACTTCCTGAAGAAAAACCTTAATCGTATCGCCCTGGCGAAACGCGTCGTTCGGCGACTGCTCTCGCGCCGGCAGGATGCCTTCGGTCTTTCCGAAATCAACGATGATCATCTTTTTATCGATCCGGTGAACCGTTCCGGTGGCGATATCGCCGACCTTCTGGGAAAAATGCCCGAAAATGAATTCCCGCTCCGCTTCGCGGATTTTCTGGATAATGATCTGCTTGGCCGTTTGCGCGGCGATCCGGCCGAATTCCGTGTCGTGAATCTGCTTGCCGTCCTCATAAAGTTCGACTTCCGCGGTTTCGGGATTGATTTGCACGTCGATATTCCGGTTTTTCAGATGCGTTTTCCGGCAGGCCGAAATCAAAGCGGTCCGAAGCGCCTCAAAAAGCGCCTCTTTCGTAATATTCTTTTCTTTCTCGATCGTCTCAAGCGTCGCTAAAAGCTCTCGGTTCATACTTCCTCATAAAATAAAAAAGCGGGCCGGAACTGCAGCCCACTTATAACGTTAAGGACTGAAACTATTTGCGTGATTTTAACAAATTAAAATGCCCAAGTCAAGAAGCCAGCATGGCGGGTCACATTCGAGCGCGCAACGCAAGGATATGTGTCCTGATGAATTTCGGGACGGCCTGAAAAACACAGGATTTCCTGGCCATTCATAACCAATTGAAAACAAATAACTTGCGACAATCTTCTCGCGGGCTCAGCTTCCTTTTCGACCCCGCAAATACCGGATCACCGCGTTGATGTCTTCGGCTGTCTCCTTGAAGAAATCACGTGATCGAAGCTTGATTTCGTTCGGAATTTCGCCTTCGGCAATTCTCCTGAGCACCCGTCCGAACCGGTAAACAGGCCCGGCCACCCGATGCATAAAGGTCACGCCGAAGAGGCCGGTGACAATAACGGCCACGAAAATAATCAGAAGCGAACCCGTCAGCAATTCAATGCGGGCGTCCGCCATCATTTGCTCAAAAACATTCCGCGTCATTGTCCGCGGCGCTTCTTCCAGCAATCTGGCGATGGTATGCTGGATCAAAAACGCGACCAGCAGCCCGGCGGCAATCATGACCGAAATCATCACAATCGTGAACTCGCGCTGAAGGGGCTTATTGATCATCAGGTTCTGAATCGAGCGTTTATACGTTGGGGACTGCTGTTCCTGTGTCATATGGAATCCTTTCCTGTTTCAGTTGAATTTATCGGCCATTATTGAAAAACATAAAGCAATTTCCGCCGCGCGGCGGAAATTGACAATCAGGCCAAAATTCCCTCTAAGTGCCGTGACGACTTTCTTTGCATGACATTAACAACTCTTCTCCCAGAAATTTCTGAATCCTCTCAAGAGTATCAAGTGAGGCATTGACCGCACCCTTTTCAATTTGGGACACGAATTGCTGCGTCAGTCCTGCCCCGCGCGCCAAATCCGCCTGCGTAATCTGCCTTAAACGCCTCATGTCGCGAATCCGCCGGCCAATTTTCACGCGAAGAGAGCCAGAAGCGGATGGCCGACTGGGGGTTCGAAGCGCAATCCCTTTCACTTTCAATTTTCCTTTCAGATGCCGGTAAATCTCTTCCCAGAACTGGATACGGCCCGCATTCCACCTGTCTTTTCGCATCCGCCGTTTAATGTTCGGCCACTGAATGCAAAAATCTTCTTCGCTGAGATACGCGCCGAATACTTCTTTGGGAACATTCGATCTTGCCAGAAGAAGTGCCGCATAATGAAGAAAACTCGGGTGCGCCGGATTTTTCAAAACACGACGAACCTCCTCGTCGGAACGCCGGACATCCCACTGCCACATTTTGGACGTCATGGCAGCAACCCTCCGATTAATCGGTCGATTTCGCGCTTAAAATGCCGTTCGATAACGACAAATTCAACCGGATTTCGCGTTTTGAGTTCCGCAAGCCCGATTTTTATCTCCGCCCGGCCATAGGTGTGATACCAACGGATCAAAGCTTCTTTTTGCAAATCATCACAGTGGCGAGCAGAAAATTCGGACAATCGCCGGCACGTTGAAGACAAAAGATAGACATCATAGAAATCCTTGGCTTCTTCACGTCCGCCTGAAAAATGGACACGTCCAATTCGATCGGTTTGGGGCAAAGTTCCAGACATCGCATAAATCTTCCTCAGGTAAATATCATCGAGCGACAACACATCAATTCCGTCGATTCGCTTAAGCGGTTTGGCAAGCGGCAGGACATCCTGGACAAAATCAATCTTGAGCGATTCCTTTTTCCCAAACACACAATCATAAATGACAAACTTGGCAAAACCTTCTTTTGCGCCCTCCTGAATCAGCTTCATTTTCTTTCCCGTTACTTCTTCAATCAACCGGACAATTTTCCGGACATTTTCAGCGGAATAGTCCTGCGTAAAAAAATCCAGGTCATATGATTCGCGGTGTT
>CAZFUU010000049.1:0-9499 GCA_964522565.1 uncultured bacterium
GATGCCTTTTCCCATGACGACCAGGAGGCGGACAAGTTCCAGATCCTGAGCCTGCGCGACGATCTTCGGCTTCACTTTATTCATATGAATATAATTTTGCATCGCGTGATAGGTCTGGTCGGGGGCCGTCGGCAGAATAAGCGGAGCGTTGTCGAGGCATTTCGGAATCTGTTTGAATCGGCCCGCCATTGATTTTTTGACGCAAAATACCATCGGGATGGTCGCAATCAGGTGATTTTCTATATTTTCGCGCGCGTCCGAGGGATAGGAAAAATCGTTCAGGACCATGTCAAGCTGGTGTACCATCAAATCCTTTATCATATTTTCGATCCGGTCCTGTTTCAGGATGATCGAAATGTCTTTGTGCGTGCGGTATAAATATTCCAGCAGGGCGGTAACGATCGCTTTGGGCACCGCCACCGAGACGCCCAGCTGGATTTTAGCACCACCCTCGTGTTTTCGGTTTACCAGCCCGTCGGCCAGTTCCTGCCCGAGATCGAAAATCGCCTGGGCGTAATTAAAAATTAAATTGCCGGCATCGGTCAGCGAAACCTGCCGCGTTTCCCGGTTGAACAGCCGGAAATCCCAGTAATTCTCGAACTGCTTCAGCTGTGCGCTCAGGGCGGGCTGGGAAATACGCAGAGTTTTCGCGGCCCGGGTGAAAGATCGTTCTTTCGCCACGACGAAAAAATAATAGAGATGATGAAAGTTGAAAGGAATCATAAGTTTTAATTATTAAAGCTATAACAATTATATATTTTATTTATTTTGATTTCAAGCGTAGAATACCGCCATAAAGATCCAACGCGTGAATATGAGGAGGGGTGCCTTGCTTCAGGTGTTCCAACAGCATTTAAAGCGGCTGGCGGTTGAACGGCGGGACGGGTTTCATTCCCAGATTCGAAGCCGCATCGGGAAGCGCGCCACTTCGGTCGTGGAAAAACGCCTCAGGAATCTGATTCTCGCGACCCCGAAACTTCTGATTCAAGCCCACCGGCATTATCACAACTCCGGATTGCCGCCGGAGTCCAGGCGGATGATCGAATTTATTTTAACCTATTTTTACGATCCGGTGGATTTATTACCGGATGAAAATGAAACACTATTCGGCTATCTGGATGATGCCTATTTGATTGCCCTGGCGTATGAACGGGTTGCCAAAACTTTTGCGAAACAAGGCAGTGAATTAAGTGACTTTGAAGGCCGATTCATGAATGAGCTTAAAATGATTAAACGAAGCGTTCAGTGCGTGATTCCGGAGGAAGCGAAACAGATTTCGGATTTGGTGGAACAGGTGTCGTCGAGCGAGGCGGATGCGGCCTGCTGTTCAATTTCATAGCCCCCCTGGATACCGGGTTAACCAAAGGAGACATTCAATGGAAGTTAAACAGTTTATTCGAAATCATTATAAGCATTTTAACGCGGCGGTGGTGCAAGAGGCCGCCGAGGCATGGTGCAGGCATCTGGAACAAGGCGGGAAAATGTTGTTGGCGATGGCGGGCGCGATGAGCACCGCCGAGATTGGTATCTCGCTTGGTGAGATGATCAGAAAAGAAAAGGTGCATGCGGTATCGTGTACCGGTGCCAACCTTGAGGAGGATATCTTTAATCTGGTCGCGCATGATTTTTATAAAAGAGTGCCGCATTACCGTCATTTGACGCCTGACGATGAATATGAACTTTTGAGCGCAAACCTGAATCGGGTCACGGATACCTGCATACCGGAAGAAGAGGCGATGCGCAGGATCGAGTCAAAACTCTACGTGTTTTGGGAAAAAGCCGAGCGGGAAGGCAAAAGTTATTTTCCTTATGAGTATCTCTATCAGCTTTTACGGAGCGGGGAACTGGAGCCGTATTATCAGGTGGACCCCAAGCACAGCTGGGTGCTTGCCGCCTGCGAAAAGAATATTCCGATTTTTACGCCCGGCTGGGAGGATTCGACGCTCGGGAATGATTTTGTCGCGGAAAAAATCAACGGACGGTTTAAATCATACGCCCTGATGAAAACGGGCTTCGAACAGATGGAACATCTGGTTGAATGGTATGAAAAAAATTCCGAATCGGGCTCGATCGGTTTCTTTCAAATCGGCGGTGGAATTGCCGGCGATTTCGCCATTTGCGCGGTTCCGCTCATCCAGCAGGACTTGAGGAGAGAATGCAAATTATGGGGTTATTTTTGTCAGATCAGTGACAGCACCACGTCCTATGGTTCGTATAGCGGCGCGGTCCCAAACGAAAAGATTACGTGGGGTAAACTCGATATCGATACGCCCAGGTTTATTATCGAATCGGATGCGACAATTGTCGCGCCCCTGATTTTTCAATACGTCATGAGTGAATCGTCAACCAGAGGATAATCACATGGAAACAAAAAAAATTTTTGTCACCGGAAGCGATATGGAAAAACTCCGGAATCTGGTCCGCCCGGGGCAGGGGTTCAACGGTAGTCACGAGGCCAGTTTCAGGCAGTTAAGGGAAGAACTGGATAAAGCCACGGTGGTTGACGCCAAAGAAATTCCGGCCGACGTGGTCACCATGAATTCAGAGGTGAAATTCCGTGACATGGAAACGCGGGAGGAGTTTGTCTACCGGCTTGTTTATCCAAGCTTTGCGAACGCGGAGAAGAAACGGATTTCCATTCTTGCTCCGATCGGCATGGCGCTGTTGGGTTATCGCGTGGGCGATGTCGTTGAGTGGCGGGTCCCGGCGGGAGTCCGGAAGTTGAAAATAGAAGAAGTGATTTATCAGCCGGAAGCCAACGGGGAATTTGACTTATGAGCTCAGAAACAGCAAATCAGAAAAGGCGGTGAACGATGGACGAGGCAATCGCGGAAAAGGTTTTCGGCGGGATCCCCGTGACAAATTCCAATTCGGACAAAGCGAAGATGGTGCTGCTGCCGTGCCCGTATGATGAGACCGCATCGTATAAAAAAGGGGCGAAAGGCGGGCCGGCCGCTATTTTGGAAGCGTCCGAATACATCGAGCTTTTTGACAACGAACTGAAGAAAGAAACGTATAAAAACGGGATTTATACAAGCCCTCCGCTGGCGCTTGATTCGCTCTCGCCGAAAGCGGTTGTGGAAAAGATCAGGGAAGAAGTGCTTTCGGTGGCAAAAGCGGATAAAATTCCGGTTGTGATCGGCGGAGACCACGGCGTCAGCATCGGCGCCGTTAAGGCGTTGAGTGAGATGTATAAGGACCTGAGCGTTCTTCATCTGGATGCGCACCACGACCTTCGCGATGAATATGAAGGCGAGAAATTCAGTCACGCGTGCGTCGCAAGGCGTTTTCTGGAGCGTTCTTCGGTCGTGCAGGCGGGAATGCGCTCTCTGTCAAAGGAAGAACATGAGTTTATCACCTCAAAGCCGGCCGATTTAACGGTGATGAGCGTTTACGATATTTTTGAAACCGTTTTGTGGAAGGAAGAAATCGTCAAGGCCTTGTCCGAAAATGTGTATGTGACGATCGATTTGGATGTGCTTGATCCGTCCATCATGCCTTCCGTGGGAACTCCCGAACCGGGCGGGATGGGCTGGTATGAGCTTCTGGACGTGTTGAAGCTGGTCGCCAAGAGCAAGAATATCGTCGGATTTGATATCGTCGAATTGACGCCGATACCTGAAAATCACGCGCCCGATTTTTTGGCCGCCAAACTGCTTTACCGGTTCGCCGGTTATATTTTTCATAAGTGGAAATAACGATCGATTCACAGGCAAGGAAGGAGATTATCCATGCTTTTATCCGCTCATAAGGCCGTTTTAATCCCGAAAAAAATGTTTTTTACCAAAGGCGTGGGAACGCACAAGGCGGAACTGCGCAGTTTTGAGCTGGCGCTCAGGGACGCTGGGATTGAGAAATCAAATCTCGTCAACGTTTCGAGCATTCTGCCGCCTCATTGCGAGATCATTTCCAGGAACGAGGGGGTGAAGGAAATTATTCCGGGGATGATTACTTTTGTGGTGATGGCCAGATGCTGTTCGGACGAGCCGCACCGGTTAATCGCTTCTTCCGTGGGTTGCGCGATTCCGGCGGATTCGAACGCGTATGGTTATTTAAGTGAGCATCACGCGTTCGGCCAAAGTGAAAAAGTCGCGGGCGATATGGCCGAGTATTTGGCGGTGAGCATGCTTGCCTCAACGTTGGGCATTGACATCGATGAGGACAGTGACTCAAAAACCGCGAAACAGGAACACGAAGTAGTTTTGAAAGACAAAATCGTCCGGACATCCAATATCACGCAAACGGCGATTATCAATCCGGATGGGCGTTACACGACTGTTGTCGCCGCCGCGGTTTTTCTTTTTTAACCGGGCGCAAGTAAACCGGGACAGACACGAATTAATTAACTCATTTCGGAACGCGCAAAGCCGAGGCATTAAGTAATTAAACTCGATTCTGGAACGTTCTTGGAACTATGCTATTCCCGATCTGAATTCGTTCAACAAAACGTGGCTTGAATCGGCGTTTTTATTTGCTGTTAGTCGCCGTTGACCAAATCCCCTGGGCCTGAAGGCGAAGGATACTCCGACGATGAGGATTCGCTAGGCATATTCGGATTTCCGGATATATTGCTTTGACTCCCCGAGGTGTCTTGCTGAAATCCGGAATCAGACTCAAATTCCTGGCTGATCGTCTTCGGCCCTTTTGCGAAATCAAAAGAGTCCCCGTCCCCTAAAACATTATTCAGCGGCGGGGTCATTCCGTCTTTGTCGCCGATAGAACGCTGTCCTGCGCCGACATTTTGTTCGTTTTGACCTTTTGAATCGGCAAATCCTACGATTCCGTCAAAGACGTCCAACCGTGTAAAAAGCTGGCCTTCAAATATATACACAAACAGCCCAAGCCATGTCCCCCGGACGGAAGCGACTGAGGTAGGAGTTCGGAACTGCATCAGAGATCCTTTTTTCATCTTGCCGATTTTTGCCTGAAGTTGGCCGATCGTCAGGTCCAGAGATGCCTGGATTTCATTGTCCCTGTCCGAAAACGCAGTGACTCCGAAATTTGTGTTTTCAGCTAAAATAATTTCGCCGAGTCCCATTTTTAATTTTGCTTTTGAGTTATCTTCTGTTTTGACCGTATCTCCCGCTTCGACGGTCATGCCGTTTTCAGCGCTAATCCACGAAGATGTCCCGGCTTTCAGAACCCGAACGGTTCCGGAGATATCTTCCACCGTAAAAGACGCCGCATGGACAAGAGGGCAGGCTGTTAACATCGCAAAAATAAATACAGCGAAAAACGGAAATTTCGATTTCATATCATCACCCGGTTTGTTTTGTTAGCAGGCGGGAGAGCCCGTCTTTAGTAAACATAAGTAAGTTCCAGGCCGCCGACATTGCGGCCGTAACTGAACTGCCCAAGAGACCCTTTGTGCGGCGTTATAACATCCGTTCTGCGGTAAAAAGCGGCGGCAGCAAGATACTGATTGATCGGCCGTGACAACCGCAGTTCGTACTGAAAGTGAACATCATGGCGTTTTGGATTAACGGCAAAATTATGATAATAAGAATCCTGGAAGAGGAAAATGGCTTCCCCTGTAATTTTTTCAACCAGAGGGCTTTTTAATTTTAATTGAACGCCGTTGTCGACAGCTTTGAAATTGCGGCCCCGTGTCGCGTCAATTCCGAGCTCGTAACCGATAGAAAACGATCGCTTCCGGTTGTCGAACAGGAAGGTTTGGACGATTCCGGTCTGTTGATACAGGCCATCCCGGGAAGAAATCGATTTGTCGAAACCTTTATCCCGGAAATTGGATATGCCAATCCGTTCATAGACAGTCAGCACAAGGTTATTGGCCCATTCACCTGTCCACGACAATGTTCCAAAATGACCGCTCGAATATGTTTTTGCGTTCAGGACACTATGGGCAAAGGTATAGCGGAATCCAATCTCGGCCGGCCGCCTCCACATTTGCATCCGCCGGGTGGCGTAAAATGATGTTTCGTGATTCTGAAAATTATAACTTTGAAGTTTCCCGGTATGCGGGTAATAACTGTAACTGTAAAAAACGCCGGCTCTTGCCTGATGGGTCCGGTAAAGGTCATAAGAGATGCCGCCTCTGATCGGGAACCTGAACGCGTTCGTATCGGTATGCCCGGGGCGGAAAGTTTTATACCTTGAAATGAGGGGGACGTTGCTGTCGAACTCGGAACCTATTTTTCCGTAAAGCGTCCAGCGTTTTCTTTTGGGCGTTCTGCGAATCGGGTGTTTCTGGCCTGCCAGGAGCATCTCCGCATATCGGTCTGCGCGTTCAAGCTGGACGGTTTTTTCATCAACCCATTTTTCGGCCTGTTGCGCCAGCGTGAAAGCAGGGAACAAGAAAATAACAACCAGCGCGGCTGGAATGATTTTGAATGGGTCCGGCTTTCGCATAAGGCGGTAAGTTACCACAGATTTATAAAATAGAAAATAGAAAAATTTTACAATTTTACGCATAAAATGGTCCGGTCATCGTGTGGGGGTATTCTTTTCCGGAAGTCATCCAAGGCCTGAAAGATGGCGTTGATGGTTTGCTTCGCGCCCAGCTGGCGGGCCGCACAATTTTTGATCAAGGTTTCCAGCCGTTTCATTCCGAATTGTTCTTTTTTTGCATTTCGGAGTTCTTTGACGCCGTCACTGATGACGACAATCATGTCTCCTGGTTTGTAAGCAATGTCTGCCGTTTCATAGACCGCTTCTTCAAAAAGCCCGAGAGGGGTTCCTTGTGCTTCGGAAATCAGCGTGGTTTGCCTTGAATCGGCTGAATAATAAATCAGCGGTTCATGCCCTGCGTTGGAGAAAGAAATTTTTTTATTTTCCGGATCAATGACGGCGTAAAACAGGGTGAGAAACATCCCCGATGTTTCTCCTTTGGACAGGCGTGTATTCAGGATTGTATTCAGCTCTCCCGGCGTTTGTCCGTCTTTATGTTCATGACGCAGCTCGTTCATGGCGCGCGCCATATAAAGCGCCGCGGGGCATCCTTTTCCAGAAACATCACCGACGCAAACAGCCAGCCGTCGGCCGCCTTGTTCAAACCAGTCATACAAGTCGCCGCCGACCTGTTTGGCGAACCGGCATTCAAAAGCGGCGTCGATCGAGGGATTTGGCGGGTCTGATTTAGGTAGAAAACTTTCCTGTATTTGCGCGGCGGTACGAAGTTCTCTGTTGAGGAGTTCTTCTTGAAACCGGATATCGACATATTTCAGGAACAGCATAAACACATACACCAGGATCATACCGGTTAAGGGTAAATAAAGATGAAGAATCACCCCGCAACAATTAAACGCGAAAAGATTAATGGCGATGTATCCCAGCCATATCCCGGTGTTCATCAGAATGCTTTTTTGAGGGGATTCAGTTTGGGAAATAAAAGTAACCAGCATCAGCAGGGCAAGCAGTATCAAAAAATTCGCCAGCGGCGGTGCGGTACGTAGAAATCTGCCCGACAACAGGGTGTGAAACGCGCTGGCATGAAGAGCGACGCCCGGCTCGAGCGGGGAGAACGGGGCTGGCTTCAGATCGCTTGTCGCCGTAGCCGTGTGTCCGATAAAGACAAAATTGTTCCTGAACAGTTCTTCAAGCTCATGGGCTTTTTTTTCGACGCCTTCGAAAACTTCCCAAGCCGTAATTCGTTTGAAAGATTTTACGGATCCGGGGAAATTGATCCAGAGTTGACCGCGGTTATCCAGAGGCAGTCCCGCCAAAAACCGTTCGTGCATTTCAGAGGGGTAGGACTCAAGAAAAAGCGCCAAAGGGGCGGACGGGAAAAACTCTTCCGTTTCGGCTCTGATATAAGGTTTGAATTTCCGGAAAATTCCGTCGCGTTCGCTGTCGACATTCACGAATCCGATATTTTTTACCGCGTTGCGGAGATCCTGAATTGGAAAGAACGCGCCAAAAGGTTTTTCCGAATAGAAGTAAAAAGGGAGAATTACATTTCCCGCATTTTTCACGGCAAACGCCAATTTGACATCTTCCATCGGGGAAGGGCTTGGTTCGGTGAATAAAAGATCCAGCAGGATAAGGCGAGGCTCGTAACGTGAAATTGCCGACAGCAGGGCACCGTCAACACCTCGCGGCCACGGCCATTGGCCGACTATTTTCAGACTCGCATCGTCGATTTCCACCACGACGATTCTGGGATCCGCCGGTTTTTCGCCGCGCAGTTTCAGACGCAGGTCGACGGCGTTTAATTCGTGAAAGTTGAAAAGATTGAATTCGTTGAAGGCAAACAGCGTGACGGCAAAAGCCGTCGCAATCAAATAATACCGCCATGAACCGTGCGGATGTTTCCGTTCACAGTGACTCATGAGCAAGGCGAAACCTTCGGGTTACCGTTTTCGAAGCAAGCGCCACGGATGTTTTTTAAGTTCTTCGCTCATTTCCCTGACATTTTCGGATGTTTCCCTGAAATTGGCGATCATGTTTCCAACGTCCTCATCATGGCCGGCCAGAATTTCATTAATATTTTCGGCCAGCGTATTCAGGGAATCAGTTAGCACTTCTGAGCGGTCCGCGAGCAAATTCATTTTTTGAATCAGCAGGTACATCGGTACCGGCGCGGTGCCTTCAATAATTCCGCCGTCGGGCAAGAGCGGCTTGTCAATTGTGCCCGGATTCAGTTCGATGAATTTTTCGCCCATAATCCCCAACGTATCAATGAACGCCGCAGAGTTTTCATGCAGGTTGATATTTTTGGCGATTCGGATGGTGATCGAAATTCTTTTTTCATGATCCGGTATCACCGCGATTTTGTCCACTTTCCCCACTTTGTGGCCGGAGAAATAAACCGGCGCATTATTTTCAAGCCCGCTGATATAGCTGAACCGGAGATGATAAGTATTGGTGTCCGTCGCCGAAAATTTTCCGATCATAACCGTCAGCGTCAGCAATAGGCCGATTGAAAGGGTAATGAAAATTCCGGATTTTACTTCATTCGCCGTATAAGACATTGTTCCTCCTAAGGTTCTAACAGGCCCTTTAAATAGGCCTCACTGGTTTGCATCAGCGGGATCGCGCCGTCGGGCTCTCCGCTGATGAATTGACGCACATAATCATTTTTAGAATTTTGAATTTGTTTGCTGGTTCCCGTTTCAAGCACTTTCCCTTTTCTCAGGATAATAATTTTATCGGCGATTCGGAAGGCGCTTTTCATTTCGTGGGTGACGACGACCGATGTAATTTTCAGCTTCTGGCTTAAATCCAAAATTAATTGGTCAATCATTGCGGCGGTGATCGGGTCCAGGCCCGCACCGGGCTCATCATAGAACACGATTTTTGGGTCCAGGGCAATGGCCCGCGCCAGTGCCACGCGTTTTTTCATTCCGCCCGAAATCTGGTGGGGTTTGAAGTGTTCGAATCCCGTGAGGCCGACAAGTTCAAGCTTGACTTTGACAATAATCCTGATGATCGAATCGGTCAATTGCGTATGTTCCCGCAAGGGAAGAGCGACATTTTCTTCGACGGTCAGAGAATTAAAAAGCGCCGCGCTCTGGAAAAGCATGCCAAATTTCCGGCGGAC
>CAZFUU010000050.1:0-3795 GCA_964522565.1 uncultured bacterium
TGCGCGTTTCACTTCCGGCCCGCTTTCAAGCGCTCTCTCAACCGTTTCATCCAGAGTCAAGAGAACCCCAAATCCGTCCGGCGCCAGTTCCTTAGCGCATGCAGTTTCAAACGGATAAACGGCGGCCGCGAACACCGCAAACAATGCTGCCGCAATGATTCTTGATTTCTGCCTGTTATTTTCCCGAAATCGCCCAAACGTCCGATTCATTCTGCAATTACTCCTTCCTTTTGATTGATATAAATAACTTCTTTTCTCCAGAAACGGCTTACTTTTCAGATATGCTGTCGATCAGTTTTCCCACACTCGCCTGAAACTCCCCGGAATTTTCGGGGATCAATAGCCCGCGTCTTGCCGGCCGCATACGGCCGTCCCTGTCCGTAAAATACCGGATGTCGCCCCGAATTTTTCCATCCACCTCCACTTTCGTGAAATGGAGTTCTTCGCCTTCCCGTGTTTTGACCACGTTTATTTTCTTCAGTTCCTTAAAACCGCCTTCATTTCTCACCGTTTTCATTGTTTTACGCCCTCCTTTTTTGGGTTAAATTGCTTCAAGCAGCATCACCAGAATGTTTTTTCCGCTTTCAACCGTGATGCTTTTGTCCACTTTAACACTTCTTAAATCCTGCGCGGCTTGACTGGTCATGTTCTCAGCGAAGCTCGAACGAATCTGGTCTTCAAGACTGTAAGGGTCGTGGCTTCTTGCGCCCACAAACATCGATGCTCCGGCAAGCAGCGTTTCACCGATCGCTTTGAGAACTTTCGTGTCCGTATGTTTGTCTACCTTGCCTTTAATCCCGCTGGAACCGTCTTCGGAGAGCGCTATTGCCCTGACGCGAAACTCGCGGCCGTCCGGGAAAATCAGAAGGTCAAAACGGATGTTGATGCGATTGACGGATTTCAGGACATTCACCTCTCCGAGAAACCGGGAGGATTTCGGCACTGTGGTCTCATCATCCACAAGAAATTCTTTGGCAACGACAGCCGTCACCGGCGCCGCGACATTAAATGAAAAGACACGGTCCGAAAGAACGGCGGGGATTTTGGTGCCCGCAGAAATGCCGAGTTTCAATTTCCCGTCAGATCGTTTCTCTCCGGGCGATTCTTTCCTCGGGGATTCCGGCTTTTCCACAAATACGGCAATCTCGGAATCGTATTTTCTTGTCTCGTTTGTGCCGCGTTTCCTTTCGTTCGAACGGACGTTTATCGGCCGGCTTTTCACGGACGAATCGATGGCCGCCTGCATGCCCTGTGCTGTGATTGGAATCCGGCTGCCTTCGGCCGAATCATGAGACACTTCCGGTTTTTGCTTGGCAGGCCAGAAGAGAAAAACAACTGAAACCGTAAGGGCCGCGATAACGGCAAGAACAACCCTCACCCAATTTTTCCCGAGCAGGTCAAAAACCACTCCGACCGCTTTTCTGGCGCCTTTCGGCTCATCGAAAAACTCGGGCTCCGGCGGAGGCGGAAATTCATTTGGCTTTTTATCATCCTCTTTCCTTAACATGCCCATAATTCCTTTCGATTCGACCATCAATTTTTCTATGATTTAAACCACTCAAACCCCTTGATTTCGATATTTCTGGCCGGCTCGGCGGAACCGGCAGTGTCCTCCAGAATCCGGAATACGGGCTTCTCGTTTTTCCCCAAAACCCGGTAATCGAACGCGAGGACGCCATACTCATACTTGTCGGGACCCACCACCGCCGAAATCTTCAGTTCGGACGGAATTTCAATCAGCCCGTCCGGTTTTCTCCCCAAAAATCTTTTCTCATACGTCTCGAACCAGACGGACGCCGTAAGCACCCGATATGGATTTTTTGAATAATTCAGGATTGAGAATCGAAGATAAGATTTGTCCGCCACCTGAGAAAGCGAAAGAAGATTCACCTGAAGCTCTCCTTCCGATTCCGACCGCTTGAGCGAAATTGTCCGCATTCCGGACGCGACTTTTTCCTTGATTGTTTCTTGAGATTTTTGCTCGACGGCCTGATCCAGTTCTTCTTCTTTTTTCCGGTACTCCCCTTCCAGCTCTTTCGTCCGTTCAAGGATCTTCTCATCAAACGCATTTTTCACAAGCGCTTCGTCTTCCCGGGGAAGCCTGAAATCGAGCACAAAATCCGCTGTCTCGGCAGGCCCCGTAGACACGTCGAACGCAAGGCGGCCCGAACGCGTGATAATAACAAGATTCGTTCTTGCGTCCGGTTCATCGGTGATCGGTTTGACGAGAACCTGGCGCTCATACACCTCGACCTTGAAAAGCTCCTGGTCTCCGACAAAAACCTTGAGCGCCGGCTCGGGAAGATCGATCGTGGAAACATATCCGAGCGCCGTCTGAATCCTGAAAGCAACCGTTGACCGCATGGTTACCTTGTAAATATTCCTCGTGCCACGTTTCAGCCGGTTAAATTGCTGGCGGTCTCTCAGGATGCACTCTTTCTTTTCCTGGCGTTGGAGTGCCCGAACGGATTCCGGAGAAAGAGCGGCTTCCTCATCGGCAAAAACAATCCCGGCCGAAATAATCAATGCAATCGCCGCCAAACAACCGGAACGGCAACCAACCCTTACTGTTTTCATTTCGTTCCCCTTTCTTTTTTGATGAGCCGCCAAGCTACCCGGCCCCGCCATATCTCCCCTCAGAGTATTGGGCAAAAACGGGGGTGCCTGCGCTAGGAAAATCCACTTTTGAGAAAAATATTTCAAGAAACGCTAAAGTTTATTGAGCAGGATTTCGCGGTAATCTTCCACAAGAACACCCCATGGAATCTCCCGGCTTCTCGGAACTTTTTTGAGAAGAAGCTCAGCCTTAAAAAGGCTCGAATCCTTATAACCCGCGTCGTGATAACTCGAAATGGTCCGGACCCCGATGAGCGAGACTTGCGCGATCTGCGCAGTATTCCGTTCGATCTTTTCTTCCTTAAACTCAATGCGCGTATAGAGCCCCGTTTCATGGAACCTGGCGAAAAAACCGGAATCCACAAGATCGCGATTCGCGATTTTTTGGTACCTCATGCCCATCCGGTTCCATGCTTCCGCGGTGTCGCTTGAAAGCGTATAGGAATTCAATTCCCGGAAGCGGCGCGTAAAGGTCTTGGCAAAATCGAAAAGCTCGTAATCGGTAGGGGCGTTGTTCGTGTCGAGATCCCGAATCGCCTCGGCTTTGCCGGCCTCATCCACTCGAATCACAACCGGTGACCGCTTGGCAAGCACAAAGGACCCAAAGAACGCAAGAAAAAGCAGCGTAAGCAAAAGAATGTTCGCAATCTTCAGGAATTCGACCTGGGCTTCAAGATCTCCAAAGACCTCCCAGTACCGGCGTTTCATTTTTTCAAGATGAATGTGAAAACGGCTTTTCATTTGTAACTACCTCCCTGCGGACTCGTGGGGTTTCCGGGCCTTCGCGGCCCGGAAACCGAGCGGACAATTCCGCGGGTCGCCACCGCGGTTACCGCGCCGAGCGCGATAGATCCCAGTCCGCTTAAGTTTCCGCCCGAAACAAATTGATTTGAAAGAAGCGGCACCAGGACGAAGAGAACGATAAAAAGGATATTGGCCGCAAGAATCATGAGAAAATTGGTGTCGTCCGCCAAATAAACCGCGGTCAGGTTCATCACGGACACCACTTTCATCAAAATCGAGAGGACGACATTCCAGAACGAAATGGCAACCAGGCTTCTCAGCCATGAAGCCAGTCCCTGCGCGGTGCCTTTGTAAATGCCCATGGAGACAACAATCGGCCCGATCACATAGAGAAACGCAAGCAGGAGAAACCTCAGGATCGTGACGGCGCCGAGT
>CAZFUU010000050.1:3805-7021 GCA_964522565.1 uncultured bacterium
ACGGCTCCGGCGATCGCGTAAGTCACGTAATTGAGGGCCGTCACCGTAATTCTGAAATCAAATTTCCATGTCATTTTCCACGTCACGGGCTGCCGGAGAAACGCTTTAATCACTTCCTGGAATTCTTCGTGCGGCATCACGGCGTTCGACAATAAATCCATCCCATATACCACCCATATAAAAAACCGCTCATAAAGAATCAGAAGCCCGACGACCAGCAGTACCCGGACAAAAAGACCGGTATAATCCGACTGATTTTTCATGGCCTGAAAATTTTCGTGGAGAACGGCGACGATGAAAAGAATCGACAGGAGTATGAAACCGATCCTTGACATCGCCAGGTACGGCTGAGAAAAAAGATTCGGGATCTCAAGAACGTTCGAAAAAAGAAATCCGCTGCCTGCAGATAAATATCCCATAAATGGCTTACGCTCCTCTAAAAATCCTGAGGATGCCGCTGGCATATTCACTTGCATCCTCCATGAATTTAACCCGTTCAATCTCGGCCTGTTTTTCCGCCCGTGAGACCTGTTCAATCCGGGTGGCTCCCAGCTCGAGTAGTTTTGCCATGGTCTCCTGATTCTGCTGGCTTAACACCATGAGCTGGGACAGCGCCTGCACCTGAAGCCGGACGGCGCCTTTCGGGCTTGCGGTTTCGGCCTCACCGGCAATCCGGGCGGCGGCACTGCGTGTCTCCGATCCCGCTTCCCGGATTTGGCGAGCAAGGTCAAAAGCATCCACCACCTGCATCTCATCAAAAAGAAGATATGGCCGCGCATCGGTCTCGGGAATCTCGCCGCTCATACGCTCCAGGGCCGCGCGAATGTCCGCCGGGCCGCCGTGCCCCTCCAGAATTTCAAGCTGGGGCGTGATAAACCCGAAATCGATGAAAGCGTCCCTGAGGTTTGTGTGAGCAACTCCGATCAGATTCCGGAGAGGATCCCCAATCATCAAACCGAGAATCTCGTCAAACCCCGAATGGAACCGCAGAAGTTCCAGAGTCTGCGTCTTAAGCTCATGCAGCTTTTCAATCCCAAGCGCTATCTGCTTCGCCCATTCCGTCCGGAGAATCGCATTTTGAAGTTCGCTGACCGCCGTATGAATCGGGTCGTTCACGACAAGAGCATACGACCGCGGAACCGGCATGCTTGTCCAGATGAAGATCAAGACAAAAGCCATCAGCGCTTTTTTCGGGATCATTCGCCTGAATGGCATCTTTTTCCCGGCGGCGTGAGGTTCAAGCGGCATGAATTTACGCATCCTCCGCCTCCTTCGTTTTTTTGACGCCGTTCGGGAAACGCTCCGCAAGCGATTTCAAAATCTGAAGGTGAGAATCCGCGGGCCGCGCGGTTCTTTGGCGCGATTCCTCCGCCAAATCCAATGCATCAGTCGTCGCCGCCCAATACTCAAGCCCGTTTGGCTCAAGGCGCGCAATGACGCTATGGTCGTCGAATTTGATGAAAATCTCCGAATAACTGCTGGGCCGGACGTCCAGTTCGCTTGCCGCCTTGATTTCGTTTTCATTCAGGCCAAATTGCGAGAGTTTGTCGTGGCTTTCTTTAAGTTTCAGGACATACTTGACCGGAGAGTTGTTGATCATGACGCCCGCAACCCGTGAATCGAGAAAATCTTCCGGGTTCTGGGAAATAGACAGCACCGCCGCGTTCATTTTCCGGGCGGTCCGGTAAAAGGTTTCCACCAAATCCGTTCCTTGGGTCTCTTTCAGAAGACGCCAGCATTCGTCCATCACCAGGATTTTTTTAAGCGCCAGGTTTTCGAATTTACGTTTGAGCGCAAAAGGAATAATGAGAAGCAGAATTTCCTGAAGCTCCGGATAATGCGAAATTTTCCGAAGATCAAACACCGTTAAACGCGCGTCAAAATCGAATGCGCCGGGCCGGTTCAGGACTTTTCCGTACTCTCCTTCCGTAAAAAGTGAAAGTTCTTTGGCGAATTGATATGCTTTCTCCCGGTCCTCCCTGTCCCCGATTTGGAAATTGCGAAGGCATTTCTCAATATCGCCGAGAAGCGGAGCGTCGCTTTTTTCAATGGCCCGGTAGACCTCGAGAACCGCCCGTTCAAGGATCATCTTTTCGCTGGCGAGCCACTCTCTCCTGGGGCCAATCATTTTCTGAAGCAGTTCTTTCAGAAATTGAAGGAACGTGGCGTCCGCTCCGCCCTCCTGAAAAAGCACGGATTTCGCAGGAAATGGATTAAGCGCGTATTTTTCAGAACACTCGACTTCAAGATATGCGCCGCCGAAAACTCCGGTAAGTTTCCGGTAACTGCCGCCCAAATCAATCACGATCACTTCGTGAGCCAAAGATTCCATCAGGAAATGAAGAAGAACGTGGTTTGTGAAGAAACTTTTTCCCGAACCCGTCGCCCCAATCATCACCGAATGTTTTGCCTGAAGCCCGGAATCAAAAAGGTCAAGCCGAAGCGGCTCTGACCGATACGTCTTCAAGAGAAGACCTATACGTTCGGTTCCTTTCCAGCTGGCCTGAAGAGGAAGCAGATGGGTAAGCGCTTCAGCCGGAACAATAAACGCAAGCGGGTTTTCATGGCCCTGAAGCGGCAGAAATGACAAAAATAACCGGTCGTGGTTCATGTGATCTTCAATCCCCTGAGCATCTCCAAGCTTTCGAAACGCGCGAAGCGCCTGGCGCGAAAGCGCCAGAGACTTATCTTCATCCGAAGCTCTCACCATCACGGCAAACGAGACGTAAAACAGCTTGTCCGAACTTTGAGCAAGCCCGGCGAGCAACTCATCCGTCTCACCCGCCTGAGCATGCGCGTCATGGTCTTTGCCGGAAGAATAAAAATTTTTCGCCAGCGCGAAATTCTTGAAGCGCTTAATTCTGCTTTTTTCAGTCTCCTGGTCGGGAACCTCGACCGTGACGGCCAGAAAATAGTCCTTGCCGAGCGCTTGCTCGAAATCCTTCATTGATTTGAGCGTGGTGGATTCCGGTGCCCTCAGAAGATTGACTGCCCTGTGAAAATACCGGTCGAGATATAAATACTGGTAGTCGGGCCGGGCCGAATAACAAATCAGCTTCGACCTCAGGCTCGACGCATCGAAAGGGTGATCCCTTAACAACTCTTTTTCGCCGGAAGCGCCGGTTTCCGGACAAGACGGATTCAGGAAGCGATAGAGAAATCCGAGAGCCTCAGAGTCCGCGACCGGACGGATTGAAAACCCAAGATCACGAA
This sequence comes from uncultured bacterium, assembly GCA_964522565.1. Lineage (GTDB taxonomy): Bacteria > Omnitrophota > Omnitrophia > Omnitrophales > Danuiimicrobiaceae > CAZFUU01. The sequence goes on from CAZFUU010000050.1 coordinate 7,019, forward strand.
ACA
>CAZFUU010000050.1:7031-7587 GCA_964522565.1 uncultured bacterium
CACGAAACATCTCTTCGGTTTCACTTGATATGCTATCGAGCTGTTCTTTCTCGCGCTCATATTCGAGAGCGGAAAGACGGCGCGGTTTGGGGCCGAACGCCGCGGATAAATCCGGGAAAAAACGCGGCCGTTTTTTTCGGCCGGCGGGGCGAACCACGACAAACAAAAAAATCTCTCTTTTCAGGAAAGGGCGCTGCCGATAGCCGTCCAGTTTTGCCCGAAGAAACGATTCGGAAAACGGGGTCTTCGATTCAATGGATGCCGAATATTCGGCAAGTGACTCTTCGTCGCCGTTTTGGGCGCGAACAATAAAATGAAACGTGGCTCCTTCAACAAGCCGGTTCAGGGCCTGACGAATCCGTCTTTCAAAATCATCGATTTCTGAATCGCTTTTAAGCAAAATATCCAAGCCGGTGAATTGAAAACCTCGGCCAAGCGCGCCGCTCACGCCGATTAAAATCCCGTCTTCAAGCCGGAATAGATCAATCGCTTTGAAAAATGAGGGCGTTTTTTCTCTTTGGATTCTTCTGGATTCCCCTGGAATCCCTTACCCGCC
>CAZFUU010000050.1:7597-9289 GCA_964522565.1 uncultured bacterium
TAAACCGGGCTTCATCGAAATATCTCCCAGCGTTCTTCATGGCTTTGGCCGAACCGTTTGGGAATAAAAAGAAACCGGATCACCGAACCCGGCCAGTGGGGTGGTTTTCCTTTTTTGTAAAGCTTCAGGAACATGTACGCAAAACCGATGACCGCAAGGTTCACGAAGAGGTTGCTCGAGAATACAAATACCACCAGATATATCATCATCAGAATCAGGAGATCAAAAAACTCGAGCCCGAAAATCCTGTTCCTGTTTTGTATCTTGTTAAATCCTTTAACCGTTTTCACCGATGCCTCCTAAAAGTGCGCAATGCGCGAAATGAAATCGAGAATCGCCCGCGAAAGCAGGATGAGCGCTCCTCCCGCCGCGGCGAGTCCGCCCCGCGACATGGCTCTCTCATCGCCGAGAGCCATGCCGATTCCCGCAACCGAAATTCCAATCACCAGCACGGCCGGGCCGACCGTCCGGATCAGGAAATCGCCGACCCCTTCAAGAAATAAGCCCAGATCCGATTCCGAAGTCGCGACCGCAAACGCCATTTGCATTCGAAAAAACAAAATGACGGCAAAAAACAATGCTTTTTTAAATGCCAGACTCATGTGCTTTCTTTTCACCTTCCGTTCCCTCCCCGTTAAAGTGGAGGGAAGATGAAAGACATAACCCCTAAACGGCCTGCTTGATCGGCACTGCGGCCCGGCCTGGAAATTAAATGGGATGCTTCTTCCCTCCAGAGTATTGGGCAAAAACGGGGGTGCCTGCGCTAGGGAAATCCACTTTTCACGAATTTTTTTTCAAAATTCTTGAATGCGCGATTCGCAAAATCCTTTGAACTGCCCGTTTCTTCATGCCCAGAATCCCTGCAATTTCCGAAACCGGCCGGAACTCGCCGTAACTGAGCCGAACAATCGCCCCCTGTTTTTCCGGAAGAACGCCCGATAACGCGGCGTCCAGAACCCGCCCTTTTTGATGCGCCCGTTTCAGGGCTTTCACGATGCCGATCTTGAGCCAGCGAAGCCGCCCCCGACTGATTCGAAGCCGAAAAGCAGCTTCTTCGTCGGAAAGCTCCTCGCCGTAAATCAGCTCATAACAAGCTGCCTGATTTGACGTGAAGTTTGCCAAACGAATCAGGCGCTCAAGGGTGCTTCTGAGCGATTTGCCGTTTTCTTCCGCTTCTTCCCGGCTGATTAATTCTTCAGCAGGACTCGGCCCACAGGCGATTTTTTCTTTCACCTCCAGTTCAAACGCCGAAAGCGGACGGTTGCACATGGTATCTTCCACGCGCATGAAATCAATTTCCCTGATTCTTGTCCGGTATTCATGCTCTCCGATCTCCTTTTCGCTTTTTATGATTTTGTGTTGGCTTGACATTGTTGTTGTCCTTTCCGCCGTGCGGAGAACGGGACAACAACACAAAAAAAACGGACAACCCGGAAGAAAGGTTGTCCGTTCAAAAAAAATCCCTAAAAACAAAAAAACTGGTTTTTAAAGCCCGAAAAGATGCGGTGAGAAAAATTCATTTGGAAATTCCATCGAATGGAATTTTTAAATCAGCGGCATGGAAATAAATGAAAGTGCCGGACAGAATCCGGAACTCCGAAAAGAGTAACGAAAGGGGAAACTAACCGGAAGGATGAGGAAAATCGGAATGCACACCACAACTCTCGCGCGCACAAATCCTCCGCGTTGCCG
>CAZFUU010000051.1:0-9238 GCA_964522565.1 uncultured bacterium
CCGGGGTTGCGCCTGATTCCAAAGAAAGCCAAACGGGCTGGGTTGACTTCGGTGCAAATCAGGCCGCAAATCGCCAAAATGCTGGATCGTTTATCCTCACAGTATGAAATCAGCAAAAGCGAACTGATCAACCGGGCACTTCGCGAGTATTTGATCGATCGCGAGTTTCAGCAGATTCGCGAACAAATGGCGCCTTATGCGCAAGGGCAAGGGATTTACACGGATGAAGACGTTGAACGCCGCCTCGAATGAAAATCATTTTTGATACCAATGTTTTGATTTCCGGTTTTATAACTACGACGGGAACCTCTCAATATATTCTTTCCCGGTGTTGCAAACGCCATCAAATTATCCTGTCCGAATATATTTTGCATGAATTCGAAGAAATAATGTCAAAGAAATTTCGAATGCCGCCGATATTGATTCGCCGCGCTCGAATTTTTTTAGAAAAGCATTGTTCGATTCAACCGGCCTCTCAACAGTCAAAAGAAGCGTTTTCAGATCTAAAAGACATGCCTATTCTTGATTTGGTTGAGACGGTTAAACCGCATTATTTGATTACGGGAAATAAAAAATTATTGGCGGTTAAAAAAATGGGCCCGACCTTGTTTTTAAGCCCGCGTGAGGCAATGGAAATTTTATGAGTAAATCTGCACGTCATGTTTAAATTTGAGATAGTTCGAGTATGGCAAGATTAAAAAACCTTCAGGTGGTGCTGGTCCGGGCGGAAAATCCGGTTAATATCGGCCAGGCGGCCCGGGCGATGAAAAATTTCGGCGTCCATAAGCTGGCGCTTGTTCGGTCCGCGTTTCATCGCGTCCCGGAAGCGTATACCGTCGGCTGGAAGGCAAAAAAAATACTCGACCGGGCCGAAACATTTAACGCGCTGGACGCCGCGCTCCGTCAGACGGCATTTGCCGTCGGATTTACCGCGCGAAAAGGGAAGCGGCGCGGCGAGCCGCGGCCGATTGACGTGGCTCTTCCTCAGATTCTGGAGGCGCTTGGCGACCGGAAGGTGGCGTTTGTTTTCGGGAATGAAAAAAACGGGCTTTCGAACGCGGAGCTCCGTCAATGCCACCTGCTCGCGACGATTCCCGTGACGAAAGAATATTCTTCGCTCAATTTGGCGCACGCGGTGGCGGTATCGCTTTTTTCCGTGCACAGCCGAATTGGTGCCGCGCGGCACCAATTGAAAAAAGAACGGCGAGTATCCGCATCACCGGAAGAATTCGAAAATCTAATGAAAGAATGGCAGCGCCTTCTGGCCGCGCTGGGATACAAAGATGGCCCGAAAATCAATTTGTTACAAGCGGTCTCGGATCATTTGCGGCATTATTTCAAGAAAGCGGGGATTGAGCGCCGGGATCTTCATATGTTCCGCGCGCTTCTCGCGCGAATCAACGGGCGAATGATTCAATGAACATTTACGGCTCTCTAAGGTCTTCGGGATGCGATTTCAAATGCGCGTACGCTTTCCGGAGGATTTCATCAATGCTGACGGACGGTGTTTCCCCGATAATTTTTTTCAGCTTGGTTAAATCAGGAACGCGCTTCCGGATATCCTGGAAACTGTTTCCGTAGTATTTGCTGTACGGCTCAAACACGATTTTCGAGGAACTGCCGGTCAATTTCTTAATCTTTTTCGCCAATTCGGCGATGGAAATCTGGTGATCGCTTCCGAGATTTACGATTTCTCCGTTCGCCCTGTCCGATTCCGCCAGTTTCATCAGAATCCGGACCGCGTCATCAATGTACGTAAAGCACCGGATTTGTTCGCCGTCGCCGTAAATCGTCATCGGCTTGCGGGTCAGGGCGCTTTTGAATAAACGGGGAATGACCATTCCGTAACTTCCGACCTGGCCCGGCCCGACGATATTGAAGAACCGGACAATCACAACCGGCAGGCCTCGTTCGCGGTGGTAGCCGATCGCCAGAAATTCGTCGAGGAGTTTTGAGCACGCGTAACTCCAGCGGTTTACTTCCGGCTGTCCGATGACTAAATCAGCGTCTTCCCGGAAAGGGATCGCTTTTGATTTTCCGTAGACCTCGGAAGTTGAAGCCAAAACGACTTTGACCCCTTTTGCCGAGGCGTATTTCAGCAAAAGCCCGGTGCCGAACGTGTCATAAATCAGCGTATCCAAAGGATGGTCAACGACATTTTTTACCCCGACGGTCGCCGCCAGGTGATATACGAGGTCGCAGCGCTCAACCGCCTTGCTCAGAAGCGCTTCATCCGTAATCGATCCTCTCACAAGGTGAAACCGTTTATTGTTCAAAAACTCCTGTAAATTGCTTTCGCGCCCGGTCGAAAAATCATCGACAATGTGGACGTGCAATTTTTTTTCGAGAAGCGCGCGCGTCAGATGCGAACCGATAAATCCCGCGCCGCCGGTAATTAAAACATGTTTTATTTTTTTGACCGCCGGCCGTTCCGCCCGTCGAATCAGGGCGTTGATTCTGGCCATCAGCTCTGCCGGATCATAGGGCTTGGTCACGTAATCGTCCGCTCCCATCCGGAGCGCTTTGACTTTTTGCGCCTCAAGGTATAATCCCGACAGCATCATGACGGGAATTGACGCCGTTTTTGAATTTTTTCGTAAACGGCGAAGCACTTCAAACCCGTCCATTTCAGGCATCGAAATATCGAGCAGAATCAAATCCGGCGCTGCCTTGCCCGCGAGCTTCAGCCCGTGAAGGCCGCTTGACGCCGTGAGAACCGAAAAGCCGCTTCGCGAAAGCCGGCGCGAAACCATTTTCAAAACGTCCGCTTCGTCATCAATGATTAAAATAACAGATTGTTTGGCCATATCACTTTCTCCGTTTTTGCTTGGTGTTGATAATTGATTCAATGGCGCGCGCGATTTTTTGGGAGTCATGCCGGACAAGTTCTGTCTGGTGGACCACATCGGCAAGGATCACTTTGGCTTTTGTCAGCCGCCGGAGTTCTTTCGCGCCGCCGAACGAAACGGGGCGCTGATGTTTGCGGGCATATTGTTGAAGCGCGGCGCAGGACACCCCGCTCATATCGGGAATGATCACGTAGTCCAGGACGTCTTTTTTTAAATAGTTGAGAATTTCCCGGACATGATCAGCGGCGGTAAACCCGCTTGTTTCGCCGGGTTTGGTCATGACATTGCAAAGATATATTTTTTTCGCTTTTGTCTCAAGAAGCGCTTTCCGGATATCTTGAATCAAAAGATCGGTAATCACGCTCGTAAACAAATCGCCCGGCCCGATGGTGACAAAATCGGCGTTCAGGATGGCGGCGTAAGCGTTCATGTCGGCGGCGCAGGCGGGATCGTGCCAGCAGCGGACGATTTTCAGGGTTTCCTTCCGTTTTTCACACAAATCAATCTTGCTTTCTCCCCGCACGATGGTTCCGTCTTCAAATTCGGCGCATAAATTCGTGTTCGTGGCCGTCGCGGGAAAGACAAAGCCGTTAATATTGAGAAGATCTCCGAGCCCACGCACGGCTTCGCACATCCCGCCTTTAATTTCCGACAAGGCGGTGAGAAACAGGTTTCCGAAACTGTGCCCGTTTAGTCCCGCGCCCGTTTGAAAGCGGTATTGCATGACATCATTCATCAACTGGGGCGCGGTTGAAAGCGCCACCAAACTGCGGCGGATATCTCCCGGCGGCAGAACCCCGAAAATGGCTTTCAGTTTGCCCGAGGAATTGCCGTCATCGCTTGTGCTGACCAGAGAGGTGACGAGGAGATTTTTTAGTTCTTTTAAGCCCATCAGCAGGTTGAAAAGCCCGGTTCCGCCGCCCAGGCAGGCCAGTTTGGGCTTGCGATTAAAAACCGCGTCCACGCGAAGCTTGACCTCCCGGATGCTCGCGGGCTTGAGAATAACGTCAGCCGCGCCCGACAGGATGATTTTGCGGATATCGGCTTTGTTTTTTCCGGAACTGCAAACGATAAATTCTGTTCTCAGGTGTTTCAAAAACCGCGAATATTCATCCCGCAAGCCGGAGATGGTTTTGAAATAATCCCTGTCGATAATCACCAAATCCGTATCACGGCACCCGAGTTTCAGAGCCATAAGGGACACGGGAGTACACACGCGGGCTTCAAGCGCGAAGTCGCGAATTGCCGGAAGGATTTTATTTCCGAATTCGCGAGCGCCGACGATTGTGATTTTTTTATTCATCAAAGCTCCGGGTGCTCTTTCCGTTTGGGGCGCACATATTGGTCATGAACGCGATTGCCGCGTAAATAATGATAGGTTCCGCGCAGTTTGGCAAATGAAATAATAAACCGGTATCCGATCATTTCAACCAAAGCCAGGAACATGAGATAAAACAAATACCGCGTTTGGAAGGCCTTTTGAGTGCGCATAAATGAAAAAATGGAAATCAGGGAAACGATCAGTTGAGACAGCAGCATGAGCGTCAAAAGAGCGAGCAACGCTTTGGGATCGAGCGTGCCAAACAGCCAGCCGGCAATCACGAATCCGATACTGCAGATTTCTACAAAAACACCCAGCACTTCATAAAAAAGAAAATAAGGATAGGCGAGAAATCCGAACCCCCCGTATCCCGGATTAAACAGCATGTGAATATATTTAACGGTTGTTTCGATCGTCACCCGCTGCCACCGATCCCGCTGCTGAATCAGCGAGGCGACCGTCTCGGGGCCTTCGGTCCAGCCGATATAATACGGCATCATCAGGATTTTATAATTTTTTTCCCGGTTTTCTTTCAAATGCTCGTGCGCCCGGAAAGTCAGCTCAAGGTCTTCGCACGTGAATTCGCTTGAAAAACCGCCAAGGCGGTAAAGGAGGTCGTTGCGCCAGATGCCGAAACCTCCGGCGACGATCGGAATGGTGTTGAACCTGCCCCAGGCCAGACGGTTTCCGATAAACGACCGGATATATTCCAGATTCTGATACGCGATGACGGGGCGGCAGGATGAAATTCTTTTTAAAATCAGCCCGTCTTTGATCGCGAATCCGTTGGCGAGCCCAAAACCGCTGCCGATTCCGACGATTTGGTCGGGATTTCTGTAAACGGGGGTCATGACTTTCAGCAGAGCGTCTTTTTCCAAAATAGTATCGGCGTCGATCAAACACACGAAATCATGCTTTACCAGATTCAGGCCCGCATTGACGGCACCGGCCTTTTTGTCTCCGGAGCTTTTCTGGAGGACAGTCACATTCGGATATCGCTGGCTGGAAAAGATATTTCGCGGGGAGACGGCCTGATAATGCTGAGCGTAAATCCTGTTTGCGGCCTGTAATTTCAAAAGGTCGTTCAAAATGGAGAAAGTGCGGTCGGTTGAGCCGTCATCCACGATGATCACCTCAAACTCCGGATAATTCTGATTGACGAGCGACAACACCGTGTCTCGGATCCAGATTTCCTCGTTGTGGGCGGGGACGACAATGCTGACCGGAATAGCCAGCCCGGAAAAATAAATCAACGGATAATTTTCGGACTCAAGTTCTTCCGCGCGCTTTTTCCCTTCGAACAGCCCGAACAGGGCAAGGGAAATATAGAACGCCGTTAAAATCAGAAAATAAGCGAAAAAAAACCAAAAAGCCGCGAAAGAAATTTGCGTCCAGGTCCCGGAAGTCATTGCGCTTTTGGCTCCAAATTTAACATGAATTCAAATTTTCCGGCTAACGGCGCGTCAAGCGCGCCGAGTGTCGCGAGGATTTGTTTGCGCCGCGGAACGTCGCATTCCATGAGGACAGATTCCAGGGTTTCAAAAGCCCCGTTTTCCAACAGCGACTTCATGATCAGCAATGCCCGTTTTTTTTGATCTGCGCCGGACAGTAAGTCATCAAAAAGTTTCGGAGCGTATCCGGAACGGCCGATGATTTCTACCGCGATTTTTTTTGACAGGGGGTCGTTGCCGAGAAAAAGCTGTTCCAGATGCGGCAATGCGGCTTCAATATGATCGGCAAGCACCTTCTTGAGCCGGTCCAGAACCCGCCATGAATTGTCTTTGATTAAACAGAGCGCGTCGGCAACGCAGTTACTTTCGCGGATTTTTTCAAGCGCAATCAATGCCTGCATTCGCACATTCCAATCCTCATCTTTCAGCCGAAATTTTATTTTTTCCGCTATGGGTTGATGGCGGGTCGATCCGAAATACTGACATGCCGCGGCCCGGGTCTCGGGCGAAGAATCTTCCAGCAGGGATTCAAGTGTTTCAAAATATGACGGATTTTTCATTGCCGATAAAATTCTGAGCCCCCAAAACCGGACGTCGGGATGTTGGTCTTGCGCGAGCAGTATCATCTCGGGCGCGATTTCAGGCGGAAATTGCGCCAGAAGGGAAGCGATTTTATAACGGGGAGCGCGAGCCGTTCTTAAAAAACCGGTTAATGCGCGCGCGGAATCCGGATGTTTGTTTTGCCCTAGGGAAATCGCGGCAAAATAGGAAATTTCAGGATTTGGATTTTTGAGGGCTTTTTTGAGGGACTCGAAGGACAAAACGTCTTCGGCATATCCCAGCGCGAGCAATGCTTCAATTCGCCGCCATTTGAATAAAGGCCGCGCCGCGATTTTTTTGAGGCGGAGCAGATTGTCCGGCGTGAAATAGCAATGTTTTAAAAATTCTTGTTCCGCCGAATTAAAAAATACGGTGTGGCGCTGCCGGTTTAAAACGATATCCAGAAAAAGGCCCGCGGAGATGTGTTGCAGTGCCGTCAGTGACGGTGAATCCGTCGCGCCGTGTCCGGAAGATCCGGAAAGGGAATAAAGGATTTTTTTTATTTTTTTCAGGTGGCGTGCTTTTTTCCGGCCGGTTAAATTCTGGGCCAAGGCATATCCGAAAATAGCCAAGCCCATGAAACAGGCAAATCCGGCAAGCGCGATATTCACGCGCCAAATCGAGGTTATCAGGTCGCCAAACATAATTTTAGATTTTGACGGACGCGGAAAGCATGATACTGCGTTTAATGAATTTCGGTTTTTCCGTTCCGTAGGAATAGCCGGCCCGCAAGTTGAGGCGTTCGAGGACGCGGTAATCGAGCATGACGAAACCGATATAGCCGGTTTCCTTGCGGGCGGAATATCCGTAAATGTCATAAAGCCATTCGCCGGCGGAAAACCCTCCCGATAAGCGCAAATTTTTGATTAACGCGATGTTTGCCTTGACGCTGACGTGTTGCCCGGTTCCGCGGCGTTCCATGGCCGTGATTCCGTAGTCGGCGCTGATATAGTGGTCGCCGAAATAATAAATGAGCCCCGGCCGCACGATATGCGTCCCGTATTTTTTGTATTGCCGGTAAATGTATCCCATTTGCCAGTGCAGGTTTTTGTAAAGCGGATGGCTGACTTCGAACAGATTTTGAATTTTATAAATATAACTGACGTTCCAGCCTTTTCCGAATTCTTCGTGGAAGTAGAAATTTTTTAATTTAAAGTAAATTCCCGCGTTGGTCGTGTAATTGTCGTCGCCCAAACGCCTGTGGTGCGTGAAGGAACCATAGCCGGTGAAATGGCCGTGCCGGTACCCCGCTTCTCCGGTCATCTCCGACCAATGGCCGCGGCGTGATCCCTGAACGACACGCCCGAGATCGTAAAAATAATTTCCAAACCAGTGTTCTCCTTTTGGCAGGCTCTGGTCCAGGATTTTATAAAGAGGAAGCGTGCTTTTAATCGTGTCATCTTCTTCCTGGGCGGCAAATGATAATCGGGAGGAACCCAGCACGATCATTAACGCAAATGCGCCCGCGATACTTCCGGAAGTTAATCGTTTCAGCATGACATCAGGAGCCGGGTTGGCCGGAGATCGATAAAATATCCGTAATTTCATCGATGGCTTTTTGCAGGTCGTCGTTTTTCTGGATAAATCCGGCCGCATTTAACTTGCCGGCGGCATCGAAGCGCTCTTCATTCGAAAACGCCGTCATGATGAAGACGGGCAGTTGTTTGTTTTGCTCCCGGATTTTTTTGAACACCTGAAAGCCGTCAATTCCCGGCATCAGGATATCCAGCAAAACGGCATCCGGTTTTTCGGTTGATATTTTCGCCAGCGCTTCATCGGCGTTGAAGAGCTTGACGACGTCATATCCGTTTTTCTGCAGCCGCCGGCCGAACAATTCGAGAAAATTGATTTCGTCATCGACCAGCAAAAGCTTCTTTTTTTTCATAAGCCCCCGTCAGCGGTGTATTATAAACCGAAAAGCCGGATTTTTTAATTATTTTTCATTCCCGGCTTCTTTCAATTTTCGGCCAGGCAGAGGCGATGATGAAATGCGAAAATGCTCTTTTTTGACCGGCCAGCGGGTTTCCTCTCTCCTTCAGAGTAGGAGCGCGCCTGTCGCGTGCGGCGTTAAAACCGGAATTTGTATTTTGCCGCGGAGAAAAGGCGGGGTATACTGGAGGCAAAGAAGAGGTTATTTTTGATGCAAGAGGACTTGCGGAAAAGCGGAAAGGCGCAAATCATTAGCGCGCAAACCTACGGCGTATTTAAGCGGTTGCTCGAAGAGTCAAATTGCCGGTTATGCCCGCTTTCAAAATCCAGAAGCAACATTGTGGTGGACCGCGGGAATCCGGAGTCCGCCGTTGTCATGATCGGTGAAGCGCCCGGCGAAAACGAAGATCTTCAGAAAAAGGCGTTTGTCGGCAGGTCGGGCAGGCTGCTGGACGACATGATGTCGCGGATCGGATTTGATACGAACCGTGACGCGATTATCATTAATATCGTCAAGTGCCGGCCGCCGAAAAACCGCGCGCCGAAATCCGAAGAAGCGTCCGCGTGCCGGCCGTATTTCGAAAAACAGGTTTCATTTTTCAATCCGAAGGTGATTTTGCTTTTGGGCGCGACGGCGCTGAAATATTTCGTGCCGCGGAAAAAGAATTTTTCAATGAGCAAAACGGCCGGAAAATTTTTTGACTGCCCGGAATTCCCGGGCGCGAAAGTGATGGCGCTTTATCATCCGGCGTATCTTTTGCGCGACCCCAGAAAAAAACCGGCGATGATGCGCCATCTGAAACAATTTAAAGTATTTTGGGCGCAAGCCCGTTAAAACAAACGGAGAAAATTATGAAAATTTACGACGGCATTACCGAAACCATCGGCCATACTCCGCTGGTCCGGATGAAAAGGATTTCCAAAGGGCTTGAAGCGGAGATTTTAATGAAGCTGGAATTTTTTAATCCGCTGTCCAGCGTCAAGGACCGGATCGGCATCAGCATGATTGAAGACGCCGAGGCGAAAGGCCTGATTCGGGCGGGAAGCGTTGTCATCGAGCCCACCAGCGGGAATACGGGGATCGCCCT
>CAZFUU010000052.1:0-4509 GCA_964522565.1 uncultured bacterium
GGTAGGGGTGAACCGTACCCAAGCTACCTAATCTTGGGATTGATAAACGGAAGGCCATTGCATGTCGTTGCGGCTGATAATGGTTCGGATCAAGAAACGATTATCATTACGGTTTATGAACCAGATTCAAAACGCTGGGATGAGCAATTTAAAAGGAGAAAAAAATGAAATGTGTTATTTGTAAAAATGGAGAAACAGCCAAAGGGGTTACTACGCTTACGTTAGCGAATGAAAACGCCACATTTGTAGTCAGAAACGTTCCTGCCGAAGTTTGTTCCAATTGTGGTGAGGCTTACGTTGATCAACAGGTAACTCATCAAATTCTGGAAACCGCTAGAAGCGCTTCCAATTCGGGTGTTAAAGTAGATATCCGTGAATACAAAGCTGCTTAATAAATAATTTCGCCGGCAAGCCCGCGCCAAACTTGCAGTCGCCCGCGCCGCGTAAACGGACCCGAGTGGCGTCAAAAATTTTTGTGAACCGCACTGATTTGTGGTATTCTCCTCAAATATCATCACATCATTCACATCAAACCAAGAGGGCCTGCTGAAATGAAAATTGTTCTCCAAACGATCACACTGGATGAAATCAGGGAAATGGCGGCTCATTTGTACGGCGATATGGTCAAGGCGGTGGTCGATATCGAAAAGAAGATTCTGGCCGTCGATTCCGACCTTCATGCCGACCTCGAGGCGCTTTTGATCGAAAATGGATTCAAACAAAAAGACCTTTGGGGGATCAATCTATATCCCGACGCGCCCGCGGAAGAATTTGTGGAGTTTGATTCGATGATCAATGTCCGCCCGTCGCAGGGCAACCGGTGCCGCGGAATCGAGGATGCCGGAATCCGCCAAAAAATCCTGGATGTTGTTTCAAAAACGGTTTTGCGATGAACGTCCAGCACAAAACCCTTGCCGGGGGGCGATGGAAAGAGTTTCCATTTCTCACCCAAATGGCCAACGTCGCCAGCGAAGTCGAGCGCTCGCTCAATTGGCGCGCGAAAGGAAATTCCGCCTACGCCCAGGCCGCTTTCGAGAGGGCGCTGGAGCTGATCGATTTGACGGCAGGCGATGAGAAGAACAATGCCCGGCTTCGGGAGATTTTGCGCGCGCGCGAGCTTTTCGTTGATTTTTTTATGGGCGTGAATGAATTTCATTCGACGGAACAGTCCTGGCGGAAGTATTTTTCTCAATTCATCATGGCCGCGCGCCGGCACTGTTGAAGTTCTGCCATATCAGTAGCGGTTTTTCCTCTTCTTTAAAAAAGCGATCCCCATGGATGCCGTGGGGCCTAATCCCTGATCCCCCCAAGTTGACTCATAATAAAACCTTATCATGAGGTTGCCTCGGAGATGAATCAAGGAATTCATCGTTTTGACCGAAACATTAGTATCGTTGTCACACAGGCGGTAAGGTGAATAACTCGGAGGGGTAACATGATATTTCTGGTAAAGGTAATCAGCGTCCTGCTGATGGCGCTCGGGATTTTGTTTGTGGTGAAGCCGGAATTGATTAAAAAGGTTCTGGCGTTTTTTCAAGAGGGAAAGCGGCTTTATCTTGCCGGAACCGTGCGGGTCGTAATCGGCGGTGTTTTGCTGTTTGCGGCGGCTGAGGCGCGCGTGATCGGGGCGATGGTGATTCTAGGGCTTCTCTTTGTCACCGCGGGCATCCTGATTTTTGTCGTCGGCCCGGAAAAGTTAAAGATACTACTCAAATGGTGGGAAGAAATGCCCCTTTGGGTATGCCGGATTATCGGACTTTTCCCGGTTTTCTTCGGCGCGCTGATTCTTTATTTGGCGTAATTGAACGACGGCTCAAGAGGGAAGTTACTATCGCTTTTTTCGTCCGGTCCTTCGGGGATGGGTGAAGAACGTTCCGGCTTCTCAATCAATGGGATTCATCGGTCTCGCCCCTTCGGGGCTCCGCCCAGGATGACTCTCTCGGGGGAACACCCCCCTGAGTCAATTAAATTACCTTTTTCCCTGAAAATGGTGTATACTGCGCCTATCCTGGACGGAAAAGAATCTTGTCTCCGGCATCGGTGATAGACCCTCAAACAAGGCCTATTGTTGAATAGTTATCCGCAGATCGTCGTTTTTGATTCAGTCCTTCAGGGTAGATTGAGAGTGTTTTGTGATACAAGCAGATATTCATGAAAGCTTTGCGACAGGTGATTTGCTGTTCCATCCGGTTCACGGACTGTGCCGGATCGACAGGATTAACAGCCATCAAGAGGCGGGAAAACCGGTCCTTTCTTATTCGCTGGTGCCGAAGGCGATGGGCCGGATGAAGTCCCGGTTCGTTATCTCAGCCGCTGATGTGGAAATTTCCGGATTCCACGAAGTGGTCTCCAGAAAGGAAGCGAATAAAATTCTCGCCTTTCTCAAAAAGGGAAAGTCAGATTTAAACCCCTCATCCGGCCGTGACAAGTTCGAAGGTGTTTTTCCCGAAAATTACGATGCCTGGTCGCTTGCCCGGGCGATTCTGTTTTTTTCCCGGGACAAATTCGACGCCAAGGACCAGAGAAAACGGCAACAGCTCGAACGTTCCGCCAGGGGGCTGGTGGGCGAACTGGCGGTGGTCTTCAGGAGTTCGTTAAAAGACACGGCCGAGAAAATTCAGAAAAGTTTAGGGAATCGGTCGAAAATCAACCCGCTTGTCCTTGTCGCGCTTGCGCATGCCGGCGAGCAATAACAGAAAATCCGTTTAAAGGAAAGGAACGTTCGATTTTATGGAAGAACATGTCGCGGAAAATAACGCCGGCCCGTCCTCGGAATCCGGGTCCTCGCTGGCGTCCATGATCCGGAAACTCCAGCAGCACGTCGGGTTTCTGGAGAAAAAAATAGATACCCTGCTCAGCCAATCCCAGGAGAAGCCGTTTAGGGACAGGCCGTTTTCAAGGCCGTTCCGCCCCCAGCACGGGAGGCGGCCGGGTTTTAGCACTTCCGGCCATGCTCGCGCAGGCGAGTCCTATCATCGGCCCGGAGAGGGCGGTTTTCATCGAGGCCGGCCTTTTGAGAAACCACAGGGCGGCCCCAATCAGGGGTTCGGGGAAAGAAAAAAGCCGTTTTTTCGCGGCCGCAAAGACCGGAGCCAGGCAAATCCTCCAAACCATTTTCGTTAAAGACATTCAGGAATCAATGAGCGATTTCGGGAAAAAATTTCCCGTTAACAAGCACTGTAGTCGGTGCGAACAAAGGAGATAAATAAATGGGGTTTCAATCAAACGGCGGCGGAGGATTCTCCGGACAGCCGAGAGAAATGCACAAGGCAACGTGTTCGGACTGCAATCAAGAATGCGAAGTACCGTTTAAACCGAGCGGCGATCGGCCGGTTTATTGCAAAGATTGCTTTTCCAAGCGCAGGGAAAGCGGCCGTTAGGATCCGACAGGTATAATTATTGAAGCTAACGACAGTCCCTGATTAACCTATAATTTAATGATCGAAAATCTGGGGCGGCTGTTAAAAAGAGCGGTTCGCTTTTTTTTGATCCCCCGGATGATCCCCGTCAACGGATCGCCGGGGTGTTTTTTTATCGTAACGCAGAAGAAAGAAGATTCAATCGTCATATGGACAAAAAAATCAAAGCTTTACTTGTTTATCCGCAATATCCGGCGACATTCTGGAGTTTCAAGCATGTCCTGAAATTTGTCTCCAAGAAAACCGCCTTTCCGCCCCTGGGGCTTCTGACGGTGGCGGCGCTGCTTCCGGAGCATTGGGAGAAACGCGTCGTTGACACGAATGTTTCGAAACTTAAAGATGAGGATTTGGCCTGGGCGGATTATTTGCTGATCAGCGGGATGGTTGTCCAGAAAGAATCGATCCGGGAAATTATCCGCCGCGCGAAAAATTTTAACTGTAAAATCATCGGCGGCGGGCCTGTGTTTACGGCGTCTCATGAAGAATTCGAGGGGATTGACCATTTTGTTTTAAATGAGGCGGAAGTGACCCTGCCGGTTTTCCTCAAAGATCTGGAAGCCGGAACGCCGAAAAAAATTTATACGTCCGGCGAAAGGCCGGATATCCGCAAAACCCCTGTTCCGCGCTGGGAATTAATCAACATGAGCCACTACGCGACGATGTCGGTCCAGTATTCGCGCGGGTGCCCGTTTAATTGCGAATTCTGCGATATTATCGTGATGAACGGACGGATCCCGCGCACGAAAAACAAGCGGCAGGTTCTGGGAGAATTGAATATTCTGTACAAAAAAGGATGGCGGGGGCCGTTATTCATCGTCGATGACAATTTCATCGGGAACAAAGTCAAGGCCAAGGAACTTCTGCGCTCGCTGATTCCGTGGATGGAACGGCGGAAATATCCATTCGCGCTGTTTACGGAGGCCTCCGTCAATCTGGCGGCCGATCCGGAATTGATTGATTTGATGGTGCGCGCCGGATTTGACAAGGTTTTTCTCGGGATTGAAACGCCCGTGGAAGAAAGTTTAGCGGAATGCGGAAAAGTCCAGAATCAGGGCCAGAATCTTGAAACGTCGGTGCGGAAGATTCAAAA
>CAZFUU010000052.1:4519-9172 GCA_964522565.1 uncultured bacterium
ACGCAGGCCTCGAAGTGATGGGGGGATTTATTATCGGATTTGACAGCGATCCGGTTTCGATTTTCCGGCGGCAGATCGAATTTATTCAGAAAACGGGCATCGTGACGGCGATGGTCGGGCTTCTGAACGCGCTGCCGGGGACGCAGCTGCATCAACGCCTCGAAAAAGAAGGCCGCCTTCTTCCTGGCCAGGAATTTACGGGGCACAACACAGACGGGTGGATCAATTTCATTCCGAAAATGGACATCAAGGAATTGAAGACGAATTACGGCAAGCTGATTCATACGATTTATTCTCCCAAAAGCTACTATCAGAGAACAATTAATTTTCTTAAAAATTACCGGCCTTCTATTAAAGCGAGGCCGACCGGGACTGAACTGAAAGCGTTTTTTCATTCCCTCTGGACGTTGGGGGTGGTGTGGCGTTTCCGGTATTATTACTGGAAGATGATTTTTGTCGGGATTTTCAGGTATCCGAAAGCGTTTTCCAAGATTGTTTCTCTCGCCATTTACGGCTATCATTTCGAAAAAGTGTCAAGAATCAGCGCATAAATACCCTGTTTTGATTTTATGGCCCCATTTGCTTTGACAACGCCTTCTGCCTCCTTTATCCTGTTCCGGACAATCAGTCAATCTCAAAAGGGAATTCGGAATTAAAATCATGGCGGACGTTCTTCTTCAAATCAATCAAATTTGCAAAGCCTACGGCGCCAACGTCATTCTGGATGACGCGACGGCGTCGTTCGGAAGCGACCAGAAAATCGGCATGATTGGCCGAAACGGCGCGGGAAAATCCACCCTTTGCCGGATTATCACCGAACATGAAGCGGCTGATAGCGGGACGATTAGCCGTAATGCCATTCTTAAGTTGAGCTACCTCGAACAGCATGACACCTTCGGAGAAGGCGAGAGCGTCCTCGATTTTTTGACGCGAACCACGGGAGCCGAAAGCTGGGAATGCGGCGCGACGGCGGCCCGTTTCAAAATCACCCATGACATGCTCAGCCAGGCCGTCCGAAGCATGCCCGGAGGATATCAAACGCGGGTGAAACTTGCCGCGATGCTTTTACGGAACCCGAATTTCCTGGTGCTTGACGAGCCGAGCAATTACCTGGATTTGAGCACGATGATTCTTCTGGAAAATTTTTTGCTCGATTTTCGCGGCGGGTATCTCATTGTTTCACATGACCGGGAATTTTTAAAACGCACCTGCGACCACACGCTTGAGCTTGAGGCCGGAAAACTGACGCTGTATCCGGGCGGGATCGAAGAATATTTCGAATTCAAGGAAATCCAGCGTGAACAAAAACGCGCGCACAACCGGACCGTCCAGAAAAAGCGCGACCAGCTGCAGGAATTTGTCGACCGGTTCCGCGCGAAGGCCTCGACCGCTTCCCGCGCCCAGTCCAAACTCAAACAGCTTGAGAAACTGAAAACCATCGGAATCGAACATCATTTAAGCACCGTCCGGATTCATATTCCTCCGGCGGACCGAAAGGCGGGGATCGCTTTTTCCGCGAGCGGACTTGAAATCGGTTATCCCGGGAAATCCGTCGCGAAAGGAATTGATTTTGAAATCAAATGGGGCGAACACGTGGCGGTGCTGGGAGACAACGGACAGGGAAAAACAACGCTGATGCGGACGATCACGGGTGATCTGGCGCCTCAAGACGGAGCGTTTCGGTGGCGGGCGGGTATTCGAACGGCCTATTACGCCCAGCATGTGTTTTCCGCGCTTCATCCGGAAGACACGATTTATGGGTATCTTTCCAGCCGCAAAGCCGAAGGCGTGACCGAACAGGAAGTGCTTGCGATGGCCGGCTGTTTTTTGTTTAAGGGAGATGACGTTAAGAAAAAAGTGGAAGTGCTGAGCGGCGGTGAGCGGTCGCGCCTGATCCTCGCCGGAATCCTTTTGACCAAAAGCCAGGTTCTTTTACTGGATGAACCGACCAACCATCTGGATTTTGAAACGGTCGAAGCGCTGGCGCGCGCGCTCAAACAGTTTCCGGGGACAATTTTTTTTATCAGCCACGACCGGACGTTTGTCAATATGATCGCGACTTATATTCTGGAAATCCGGAACGGGCGCGTCCGGCGTTACCCCGGGACGTATGAAGATTATGTTTATCATCTTGAACAGGTCGCGCGCGGCGAAAAAGAAGAAGAGCCGGATGTTGCCGGCGAATCTCGCCGGGAAACGCCAAAGCCCGGTCACGGTGCGGACAAATTGACGAAAGGGGAAAGGGTAAAAGAAACGCACGCTGAAAACGCCAAGCTTCAGGCGGAAATCACGAAATTGAATCAGCAAATTAAAAAACAGGACCAGCGCATTCAGCATTTCACGAAGGAACGGGACAAACTTCTTGAGGAAATCCGGAAATCGCCGTTTCATTATTCCAAAGCCCGTAACCTGCGGCTCAAAGAACTCCAGGTCAGCGTTGAAGAGTCGGAAGAGCAATGGTATGCGCTCCAGGAAAAACTGGATAAGTTGAAAAAATAAATTATTTTTTAACCGTCGTCCCCGACATTCCGGGATCGAATTTCAATTGGCGAGGGAAAGATGGCTGTAACAATCGTAGCGAAAAAATCATTTGGCTCCACATTGAAGAGAGAGGAGCGAAAAATAGAATCCGGCCATCAGACATACAAACGGCGGTTTGGGCTGTTTGTCCGTTCCACGGATCAAAAGGCGCGCCAGATTGAAACTGTCAAATCCATCGTGGCGACTCTTCCTCAAACCGGGCATTTCCTTGATGTCGGTGCCGGCACGGGCGAAATCACGGAAGCCGTTTCCGCATATTTTAAACGAACCACCGTTGTTGAGCCCAATCCTGAATACGCGAAACAATTGGCCGGGCGGTTTCCGGAATTTCAGATTTACGAAAATAATTTTGACGGCGTTAATCTGGTGGGGGCGCTGTTTGATTTTATTTTGTGTTCGCACGTTCTTTATTATATCCCTGAAAAAAACTGGATGGCCATGATTGAGCGGATGGTTTTTCACCTTTCCGAGCAGGGGAAACTCGCGATTGTGCTTCAATCCCCTGAAGGGCCGCTTCCGGATCTGTTTCGCCGATTGGGCGGAAAAACAGGGGAAGCCGTCCGCCTGTGGGGCGCGCTTGTCCGCAGGTTCGGCAGGGATCGTGTCCGTGCGCACTATGGCGTTTCCCGGATCAAGGCGCGTTCGATCCATGAGATGGCCGAAATCGCGACTTTTCTTTTTCACGAAAAAAGGTTTGAATCGAAAAAACCGGAAATTCGCCGTTATTTCGCCCGAAATTGTAAAATACGCGGAGGATACGCGGTGGAACAGGATTTTATTACGTTTGAAATTCTTGGACGCGGCTCAAGCGGCCGGTACGCCGGATCCTGATTGTCGTCTGAAGTGAGACGCGCCTGGAATTTCGCCGCCATTTCTTGACAGCGGACGAACGTCCGCTTATAATCCCATCACCTTGGCTTGCAGCGCATGAAGCGCTGCTTTTAAAGTAAACCCCGCGTTAGAAGCTTACGCGGACATTAAACTCTACGTTCGCAAATATTTAGGCATTCGTCTCCGCCGCAACTTGCGGGGCATTTTGCTTCTAACGGGGTAAATCAGGAGCGAATAACAGATTCGCTCCTGAAGCCGAAGTGATGGGATACTTCTTACATGTCAAAACAAGTCGACCTTGAATCCGTTGTTTCAAAATTCAGGGCGTTTTATGCCCGGCAAAAACGCCTGCCCAGTTTTTCCGAAATCCAGAAACTGATCGGCTACAAATCAAAAGGCGGCGTTTCGCGCCTGATTGACCGGCTGGCGGAAGAAGGGGTTGTGGAACGCGATTCAAAAGGGCGGCTTCTTCCGACGGCGCTGTTTGCGGGCGGGCTGAAACTCCTGGGGTCGGTGCAGGCGGGATTTCCGTCTCCGGCGGAGGAGGAATTAATCGACACGATTTCGCTCGATGAGTTTTTAATCCGCAGGCGCGAAGCGAGTTATCTGGTGAAAGTGACGGGCGATTCGATGATTGAAGCGGGAATCATGCCCGGCGACCTCGTGGTGGTCGAACGCGGCCGCGACCCGGGGAACGGCGATATTGTGATCGCGCAGGTCGACGGCGAGTGGACGATGAAATTTTATTTCAAAAAGGGAAGGGACGTGTCGCTCAAGGCCGCCAACCGGAAATATCCGCCGATCATGCCCCGCCGGGAAATTCTTGTCGGCGGGGTTGTGACCGCGTGCGTCAGGAAGTATGCCGCAAAATGAAACTCCGATTCTTCTCGCTTCATGGCCGAATGCCATTGTTCATATCGATGGCGACGCTTTTTTCGCCTCCTGCGAACAGTCCATCCATCCGGAATTGAAGGGCAAACCCGTCATTACCGGGCAGGAACGCAACATTGTCGCCTCGATGTCCTACGAAGCGAAATCACGGGGCGTCAGGCGCGCGATGGCTGTCTGGCAGGCGCGGAAAATTTGTCCCGACGCGGTGGTTCTTCCGAGCGACTACGAAACCTACTCGCTGATTTCGAAACGGATGTTTTCGATTATGCGGCGCTTCACGCCCGCGGTTGAGGAATCCTCCATCGACGAGGGATTCGCGGGCTTGAAAGGGCTTCGCCGGCTTTACCGCGCCGGTTATGAAGGAATCGCCATGAAAATCAAGCAGGCCGT
>CAZFUU010000053.1:0-7303 GCA_964522565.1 uncultured bacterium
TTGAAAAGGACAAAGGAATCAATCTGCTGGAAATCGAGGTCGATGAAGCGGGCCATGAGTTGATCGCGCTGATGCAGCCGACCGCCAGCGACCTTCGGTTCATTACGATGGTGCTGAAAATGAACGGTGATTTGGAGCGGATGGGCGATCAGGCGGTCAATATCGCGGATAAAGCGATTGAAATCGCGGGCGAGCCGCCTGTCGGGTTTCAGGATGAAATTTCACGGATGGCCGAGCTGGCGATTGGGGCGGTTAGAAGCTCATTAAACGCGTTTGTCGATCGGAAGGCGGATGAGGCCAAAAAAATATGCGAAAATGACGATGAGATTGACCGCAGTGACGATCAAATTTATCACGCCGCCAAGGAGTTGATGAAAAAGGATCCCGAGAAAGTGGCTCAGGCGCTTGCTCTGATTATTGTTTCGCACAACCTGGAAAGAATCGGGGATTTGGCGACCAATATCGCCGAGGACGTGATTTATCTCGCCAAGGGGATTGATATCCGCCACCACATTACGGAGCGCCGCGAAGAAGAGTAAGGCACGGGGGTACCTCCAGCACGCCCTGTTTGAAGCGTTGGGGGAATGCCGCCATACTCGCTGACTTTCATTAAAGAAATTAATCGGTAGTCAGCACGGTCCTTGAGCATTTATTGAAAATTTGGATGAAGCTCAAGGGCAGACAGTGACCGACTTGAAGGTCGGGTTTCGCTTCAGATGGTAATCAAGATGAGTCGAGCCAGTCGGTTGAGTCGCGTCTCGAGGCTCGAGCGGGCAAGGTGGCACGTGAGGTTTGTCCTTCGGTCACCGGCACTCTCGACCCTTCGGCGGGGTCAAGGTGCCTCGACTCTCACCGCTCAAATCCCCTTCTTCGGTGGAACCGAGCTTTGAGCGGTAGCGAGACGTGCCCGCTGGACGAACCTCACGTGCCGAGTGAGGGCCTCGAGTCGAGCGAAGTGCCGGCACGCTGGGGCGGGACGAGCGTCGACAAAACCGAGCTGGCGAAGGCGCAGACATAACGATCCCCCGTGGGATGCGCTAGGCGGTTTCCCGCACCATAGACAAAACACCTCTGATTTAGTACACTTGAGACGACGCACATCACTCTTGTCAAAATCATTAGGAGGGCCTTGCGATGCTTGAGCTCTATCAGATGGAAGATTGCCAGTTTTGCCGGAAAGTCCGGCTGAAACTTGAGGAGCTGGATCTCGATTATATTGTCCGTTCGGCGCGGCCGGGCAGCAAAAAGAGGGATTTCCTCGGGAATTCCGGACGGGCGGCTGAAATTCAGGTGCCGTTGCTTGTTGAGCAGGAAAAAAATATTTTTATGTTTGAGTCCGGGGATATTTGCGATTACCTCGAAAAGACCTACCGCCGCTCGGCGAGCAGTTCATAACCGGCAAGGAGTTTATGGCTTTGGAAAGTGTGTTGAGTGATTCAAAAAGAAAATCGAAAAAAACGCCGCTTGTTTCAATCCGGAAACGGCTGAAGGATATCAACCGGACGCAAATGCATTGGGCGCGAAAAGGCGACACGACTGTTGAAATGGCGGCGGTTGCCCATGTTGAGGGGCTTGAGCCCGAATTGATTCGCTCTGAAGTAGCCCGCGGCCGGATGATTATTCCCGCCAATATTTGCCACCGGAATTTGAAGCCGATCGGGCTCGGGATTGCCGCCAAATGCAAAATCAACGCGAATTTGGGCAAATCCCACGTGTCTTCCGATTGCGCGCATGAATTGAAGAAAATGCGCGAAGCCGTCCGGCTCGGAGCCGATACCGTTATGGATCTTTCAACGGGCGGTGATTTGGATCACGTGCGGCAGGCGATTATTCAAAATTGCCCCGTTCCCGTCGGAACAGTTCCGATTTATCAGGCGCTGCAGGAGGCCGGCGGCGAGCCGGAAGCGCTTAATTTTCGGATCATGATGAATGTGCTGGAACGTCAGGCAAAGCAGGGCGTGGATTATATGACGATTCACGCCGGCGTTTTGCGCGAATATGTCCCCCTGGCTCAAAAACGCTTAACCGGAATCGTGTCCCGCGGCGGCGCGATTTTGTCGAAGTGGTGCGCGGCGCACAAAAAACAGAATTTTTTATTCGACCATTTTGACGACATCTGCGATCTTTTCAAACAATACGACGTCTCGTTCAGCTTGGGAGACGGCCTTCGGCCCGGTTCGCTGGCGGATGCCAGCGATGAAGCGCAATTCGCGGAACTCAAAACACTGGGAGAATTGACAAAGCGGGCGTGGGCGCATGATGTGCAGGTGATGATTGAAGGCCCGGGGCATATTCCGATGGATCAAATCAAATTGCAAATTGACAAGGAAATCGAATTTTGCCACGGCGCGCCGTTTTACACGCTCGGCCCGCTCGTCACAGATATTGCCGCCGGATACGATCATATCGCGTCAGCGATCGGAGGCGCGATGATTGGCTGGTACGGGGCTTCGCTTTTGTGTTACGTGACGCCCCGGGAGCATTTGGGGCTCCCGAATGAACAGGACGTTCGTGAAGGCGTGATTGCGCATAAAATCGCCGCTCACGCGGCCGATGTCGCGCGCGGCAGAAAAGGGGCGCGGGACAGGGACGACGCGATGTCAAAGGCGCGATACGCGTTTGACTGGAACAGGCAATTTGAGCTGGCTTTGGATCCGGGCAGGGCGAAATCGATGTTTGAGGAAGCCCGGTGGGCGAAGAAAAACGCGGCGCCCAGGAAGCGGTCATGTACGATGTGCGGGCCGAATTTCTGTTCGATGAAGATATCCCGTAGTGTTAACAAGGCAAAAAAGAACTGACAGAGCTATTGCTTATCCAGCCAGCATGATGCGTGCGCTCGGACAATGTCCGTCTACGAAGGCCAAACTCGCGATCATCATGCTGGCTGGATGAGAAATCAATCAGCTAGTTTTGGAGAGAGGGAATGAAGCTCGAGGCGAGTTTTCCCGGCGTAGGGGGGAACTGTTTGAGCGGCGAGCTTCATTCCCTCTCTCTAAACGGAAAAGTTTATTAACAATCCTCAGCATGATGACAAGAAAACAAACCAGACAGGTTAAAGTGGGCGGGGTGACGATTGGCGGCGGCGCGCCGGTCCGGGTCCAGTCCATGTGCAAAACGCCGACGCGCGATATCAGACGCACGGTCGCTCAGATTCAGGCGGTGACGGCGCTGGGCTGCGAAATGATTCGCGTCGCCTGTTTGACGGAAGCTGACGCCCGCGCGCTGGGTGAAATTAAAAAGAAAATCAGAATTCCGCTTATCGCCGATATTCATTTTGATTACCGGATCGCGCTTGTCGCGCTTGAACAGGGTGTTGATAAATTGCGGCTCAATCCGGGCAATATCGGGTCGAAAGAACGAATCAGGATGGTGGTTGAGAAAGCGAAAGAACGCGGGGTTCCGATCCGGATCGGCGTGAATTCAGGCTCGCTTGAAAAAGATATTTTAAAAAAATACGGCCATCCGTTGCCTGAAGCGTTGGTCGAAAGCGCGCGCCGCCACGTCGAAATCCTCGAGGAATTTGATTTTCATGATATTGTCCTGTCGATGAAATCCAGCGACGCGATGGCGACGATTGACGCTTACCGGCTTGCCTCTGAAACGTTTGACTATCCCCTCCACGTCGGCGTTACGGAAGCCGGAACCCTTTTAAGGGGAACGGTTTACAACGCGGTAGGAGTTTCGGCGCTGCTGAGGGAGGGAATCGGGGACACCATTCGCGTCTCTTTGTCTGACGACCCGGCCGAGGAAGTTAAAGTCGCGCGGTTTATTTTAGAGGCGCTGGGGCTCCGAAAGTTCGGAGCGCAAGTCGTCACGTGCCCGACGTGCGGGCGGGCGGAAGCGGCCGTTTCAAAAATCGCCGGGCAAGTTGAAGCGCGTGCCATGAAATTGAAACAACCGATCCGGATTTCCGTGATGGGTTGCGTCGTCAACGGGCCGGGCGAGGCTGGCGAATCGGATTTCGGGATCGTGTGCGGAAAGGGCAAAGGCATTATTTACGCCGGCGGAAAACAAAAACGCGTTGTGCCCGAAGGCAAGCTGGTAAAAGAGTTGTTTGCTGAGATTGAGAAAGGGCTAAGGATTAAGAATTAGGGATTAAGAATTGAGGAGGAGAAAAGAAAGGATGCAAACGTTTCGCGATTTAAAAGTGTGGCAAAAAGCGCATGCCCTTACATTGGAAATTTAT
Organism: uncultured bacterium; assembly: GCA_964522565.1. Taxonomy (GTDB): domain Bacteria; phylum Omnitrophota; class Omnitrophia; order Omnitrophales; family Danuiimicrobiaceae; genus CAZFUU01. The sequence goes on from CAZFUU010000053.1 coordinate 4,187, forward strand.
CGGGCAACTAAAAAGTTTCCCTCGGATGAAAAATTCGGGATTATTGCGCAGCTTAGAAGGTCTTTCAGTTCTATTCCGACCAATATTGTGGAAGGATTTAAAAGAAGAAGCAAAAAAGAACAGGGCTATTTTTTTAATGTGGCGGAATCCTCTTTAGAAGAAACAAAATATCATTTAATATTAAGCCGCGATTTGGGATATTTGTCACATGCCATGTTTGGGCCTTTCCAGGATCAAGCGGACGAGGTTGGCCGGATGTTAAATGCTTATCGCCAGGCAGTGCTTCGTCGGCCAGGCATATCGTGAAATAATGTTGGAGCTGTTTTTCTTCTTAATCCTTAATTCTTAATACTTTTTTAAATCCATGCTTCCAGATATCGGCAAAAAAATCGAAAATAATGGGCGTCTTGATTTTGAAGACGGTGTGCGGCTGTTCAAGTCGCCGGATATTTTGGCGCTTGGAGAACTGGCAAGCCGCGCCCGGGAAAAACTGCACGGAAAGAAAACTTATTATTCCAGGAACCTTCACGTCAATTACACCAATGTCTGCTCGGCGCGGTGTTCTTTTTGCGATTTCTCGAGATCGGCGGGGGAAGAAGAAGCGTACGCGTTTTCGGTCCCGGAAATTCTCAAGCGGGTTCAGCAAGCATTTGATCAATTCGAAATCAATGAAGTCCATATTGTCGGCGGATTAAACCCGGAACTCCGATTTGAGTATTACATCGATCTTGTCCGCGGCATCCGGAATCTTTCAGAGGGGATTTTTATCAAGGCGTTTACGGCCTGCGAAATCGAATTCATCGCGGCCCGCGCTGAAAAACCCGTCCGGGAGGTTTTGTCCTTGCTCCGGGAGGCGGGTTTGAACGGTTTGCCTGGAGGCGGCGCTGAAATTTTAAATGACGGAATTCGTCAAACAATTGGGGCGCGCAAAGCCAGCTCGGAAGAATGGTTGAATGTGCATCGAATGGCGCACCGGATGGGGCTTGTTTCAAATTGCACGATGCTTTATGGGCATATCGAGACGGCCGAAAATCTCGTTGAGCATCTTTTGAAATTGCGCGCGCTTCAGGATGAAACCGGAGGTTTTCGGGCATTGGTGCCGCTGCCGTATACGAAGTTAGCCAAAAACCAGTCACCAGTCACCAGTCACCAGTTGCAAAATGACAGTAATTTTGGATACGGTGACTTAAAAGTGTTTGCGGTTGCGCGCCTGATGCTGGACAACATTCCGCACATTAAGGCCCATTCGGCGGCCTATGGCGTGAAACTCGCGCAGGTGACGCTTGCGTTTGGCGCGGATGATTTCGGCGGGCTGAATTTGAATGAAAAAATTTTCGCGGAATCTCTGGGGAAAAACGCTTCATCGGTTTCCGAAAAAAAACTTCTTTTTTATATCACCTCAGGCGGGTATGAGCCGGTATTAACCGATAGTTCCTATCGGAGTCACAAGGTCACCAGTCACACGTCACCAGTTTGATGAATTATGAAATGAAAAAGGTTAAGGATGAGTTATTTTCTTGTGACTTGTGTCTGGTGGCTTGTCACTTTGTATGTTCCGCCGTCACGACTGTATGAAGCCCGCCGCGGACGTAAAAATCAGCCGTCACCTTCATTTTTCGCGGGCTGGTTGCCTTCACCAGATCGTCCAGAATCTTGTTCGTGACCGCTTCGTGGAAAGCGCCTTCGTTCCGGTAGGACCAGATGTAGAGCTTCAGTGATTTCAGTTCGACGCAAAGTTTATCGGGGATATATTCAATTCGGATGTCCGCGAAATCGGGCTGGCCGGTTTTGGGGCACAGGCAGGTGAATTCCGGGCAGTCGATATGAATCCAGTAATCGCGCTCCGGATTCGGGTTTTGAAATGTTTCAAGGTTCTTACCTGGTTGTGCCGGCATGGTGGGATTGTAATGTTTTTCGGAATCAATAGCAATAGTTCTGAAAGGCGACAGAGAACAGAATTCAGAAAGCAGATGAAACAATCATAAATATCTGTACTCTGTCCTAGCGCTACTTTAAAATAGGAAAGTTATATTATAACGGAAGCGCTGGGACTGTCATCAGCTTCAATGAAAGGATATTTACCGGAGGCTGATGGCTGTAATCTGTTTTCTGTATTCTTGCATTTTATGGATATTTCACGTTACGCAAGGCAATATGTGTTTTCAAAATTCGGGGAAGACGCGCAGAAACGCCTTCTGAAAAGCCGTGTGGCGGTTATCGGCTGCGGCGGGCTGGGGACGAATGTCGTCAATATGCTCGCGCGCGCGGGTGTCGGGTTCATCCGGGTGGTGGACAAGGATGTCGCGGAATTGAACAACCTTCAGAGACAAACGCTTTTTGACGAAAACGACGTGCGTGAGAAACTCCCCAAAGCGGTCGCGGCAAAGCGGAAAATAAAAGACATTAATTCGGGAGTAACCGTCGAAGCCGTCGTGACGGAAGTGACGCCGTCAAATGCCGGGGATTTGGTCAGCGGTGTCGATTTGGCCCTGGACGGAACCGATAATTTTGAAACCCGTTTTGTGATTAACCAGGCATGCGTCCGGCTGAAACAGCCGTGGATTTATGCGGCTTGCATCGAAAGTCGCGGGCTGGTTATGCCGATTATTCCATATGAAACGCCGTGTTTGGCCTGTGTTTTTGAAGGAGCGCCCCCGAAAGGGCTTGTGCCGAAATGCGATTCCGTGGGGGTGCTTGCGCCGATCGTGATGATGACGGCGTCGTTTGAAGTGACGGAAGCGTTCAAGTTTTTAACGGGCCGCCGGGACGAAATGCACCGGGGGCTTTTCAGTTTTGACATTTGGACAAGAGAAATTAAAACGTTTGATTGGACGGGCCTTTTGAAAAAAGGCGGCTGTCCGGTTTGCCGTTAATCCGGGGTCAGAGCCCGGGCTCTGACCCCGGAAAGCGGGATTTAACAGGAGACATCATGGATCAGGTGATTTTAACGAGGGAAGGATTTGAGCAGCTCGCGGAAGAGCTGAATTTTTTGAAAACCAAAAAGCGCCGTGAAGTCGCCGACGCCCTCGAACGCGCGCGGGCGCACGGAGATCTCCGGGAAAATTCCGAATATGACGCCGCGAAACTGGCGAAACAGCAGTTGGAGTCCCGCATTCA
>CAZFUU010000053.1:7313-9012 GCA_964522565.1 uncultured bacterium
CATTCAGTTGCTGGAGACGAAATTGGCGAAGGCGAAGGTGGTGGACGCTTCAGATGCCCCGACGGATAAAATTTATTTCGGAACGACCGTGGATTTGAAAAATTTAACGGCCGGGACGAATGTGACATTCACATTTGTGGCCGAAGACGAAGCCGACATCGCCAACGGTAAAATTTCAATCTCGACGCCGATCGGCAAAGCCCTGCTCGGGCACGCCGCGGGCGAAGAGGTTCAGGTGAAGGTTCCCGCGGGCTTGATCGTGTTTAAAATTTTGAACATTTACCGGAAATAACCTTAATCAGTAGAGAGTAGAGAGAGGAGAGAGCCGAGAAAAGGGATAAATCAGTAAAAAGATCTATGCGCTCTTCTCTTTGCTCTCTGCTCAAAAAATGGCATTTATTTAAACAACGGAGGGAGACGATGAAAATGAACAGACGGTTTATTTTTACGATATGCGCGGGGCTGGCCGCGTCGTTTTTTGTTGTATTTGCGCCTCTGTCTCATGCGGCAGAGGGTTTTCCGGAAACGGGCGAGGTGCAAAAATCGACCTTTGGCAGGAATCCTGTCCAGAAACTGGCGCGGGGAATTTTTTATATTGCCTCTTCCTGTTTCCTGGTTCCGAAAAATATCATTCAGGCGGGAGCGGAGGCCGACCCGTTTTATATGGCGTCCCTGAAAGGGCCTTTGGTCGGCGGCGGGCAGGGGGTTTATGAGATGTTAAGGCAGGCGGGCGCCGGGCTTTTCGATGTTTTGACGTTTCCCGTTCCGGCCGGCCGTGATTGGGAGCCGCTTTTCCCGAGGGAAAGCCTGTTTCCGGAAGTATAACGCCTTGATTCCTGATTCGGGATGCGTTTTCAATGGTGTTGATGATTAGTATTTAGAGGATTGGATTGTTGAATTGTTTTTGGTTTATCGCAAAAAAATAGCGCGTGCGATTTGATATCACACGCGCTATTTTTTTAATTCAACATTCTGCTTTATTTCTTGACGTATTTCATCCGGCCTTCGCTTTGAACCGGTTCGGTGTAAACGGGCACCGGGGCCGGCTGCTGATAAGCGGGAGGCGGCATGTAAACCGGCGCTTCCACTTTTTTTCCGCAATCAAGGCAATTGCCGTAAGTGCGGCAAACCGGGAATCCGTTGAAACCGGGAATCCAGAATGTCGCGACGTCCGTGACGCCGGAGGCGGCGCGCAGGACGGTGCAAAGGGTTCCTTTGGCGAATCCGCCGACTGCTCCGAAAACTTGCGGGCTCTCTTCTTTCGCCCCAATCACGGTTCCGGCAATAATATCCACGAAACATGAACCCGCGTTCAGAAGACCGCGCAAAAACATTCCGCCGGCTTTTTCGCCGTATTTAGGTGACTCAGCCATGTCCCAGATGTTTTTGGCTTGCGCTGTGGTTGACACACAGAACACGCAAAGCAGAGTTAAAAGAAGTAGTTTTTTCATATCATTGCCTCCCCCGCGAATGGGATGGTTATTTTAATCTATTGTGATTAATGATGTTAACTCAACAATTGGGAAACACTTAAGGGGTATTATAATTTGAACTTTCCGGAAAGCAAGCGAATTTGTGAGGGCGCATCCCCCAACGCTTTTAGCGTGGTATGAGATTTGGAACAGCGGGAAGGATATGTGTTTGCCACTCAAACAATGCCCCCTGCGGGGCCAAACTCGTGGACAAACACATATCCTTC
>CAZFUU010000054.1:0-8970 GCA_964522565.1 uncultured bacterium
CGGTAATCGAAAAAACTTCATCGCCCGCAAGGCCGAGTGACTCGCGATTCTGCCCGTCGACAAATTGAAGCGGCAAAATTCCCATTCCAATTAAATTGCTCCGGTGAATCCGCTCAAAGCTTTCCGCAATCACGGCCCGGACACCAAGAAGCGCCGGCCCTTTTGCCGCCCAGTCGCGCGACGAGCCCGACCCGTAATCCTTGCCCGCAATGACAATCACCGGAACGTTTTCAGCCCTGTATTTTTCGGCCGCGTCATAAACCGGCAGGGTTTCGCCGGCCGGCAAACCCCCTAAATATTTTGTCACGCCCCCTTCGCTTCCCGGCACAAGCAAATTCCGGAGCCGCCTGTTGGCGAACGTGCCCCGCGCCATCACCTCAAAATTCCCGCGCCGCGCCCCGTAAGAATTAAAATCCTCTGGCCCGACACCGCGGGCAATCAGATACCGTCCCGCCGGGCTGTCCTTGGCAATCGCGCCCGCCGGCGAAATATGGTCGGTCGTCACGAAATCCCCCAGCACCGCCAGCGCGCGCGCGCCGATGATGTCGCGCGCAGGCGCGGGCTCGCGGGACAGATTTTGAAGAAACGGCGGCCGCTTCACATAGGTCGATTTCGCGGGCCACCTGAACAAATCCCCGCCGCCGGACGGAATTTTCCGCCAATGCCGGTCGCCCCGGTAAACGTGCGCGTATTCGCGGCGAAACATGCCGGCGCTGACCGAATGAAGCGCCTTTTTAATTTCCTGATTCGACGGCCAAATATCGCGAAGAAAAACAGGCCGGCCCTTGGAATCAAATCCGAGCGGATCGGTTTCGAGATTAATGTTGACGGTCCCCGCAATCGCGAACGCCACCACAAGCGGCGGAGACGCCAGGTAATTGAGCTGGACCTGCGAATGAATCCGCCCCTCGAAGTTGCGGTTACCGGACAAAACGGCGGCGACGGCCAGATTTTTTTCCTTAATTTCCCGCGAAACATCCCCGGCGAGCGGCCCCGAATTTCCGATACACGTCGCGCAACCGTATCCCGCCAAATGGAACCTGAGCGTTTCAAGCGGCCGGACGAGTTTCGCCTTTTTCAAATAATCCGTCACCACGCGCGACCCGGGCGCCAGGCTCGTCTTGACCCACGACTTCACCGACAGCCCCCGCGCCACCGCTTTTTTGGCGAGCAGGCCGGCGGCCAGCATGACATCCGGATTGGACGTGTTCGTGCAACTGGTAATGGACGCGATCACGACCGATCCGTTTTCAAGCTTGGTAAGTTTGGGGTCAGACCCCAGATAGTCGGCCAGAATCGATGCCGCCAAACTCATCCGGTCGTGCGGCCGCTTGGGGCCCGCGATGCTTGGTTCCACCGTTTTTAAATCAAGGCGGACAATATCCGAATATTCTGGCGCTTTTGACGATTTCGTCCGGAAAAGCCCCTGCGCTCTCGCATAAGCTTCGACGAGTGCGATCTGATATTTCGGCCGGCTGGTCAGTCTCAAAAATTTAATTGTCTCGCCGTCGATCGGGAAAACCCCCCCGGTCCCGACGTATTCGGGCGCCATGTTGCCAATCGTCGCGCGGTTCGGAACGTCCAGATGTTTGAGCCCGTCCCCGAAAAATTCGACAAATTTCCCGACCACGCCTTTTTTCCGCAATATCTGCGTAATCGTCAGCACCAGATCCGTCGTCGTCACGCCTTCCCGCATCCGGCCGCGCAAGTTAAACCCGACCACATCGGGAATCATCATCGGAATGGGCTGGCCCAGCATCGCCGCCTCCGCCTCGATTCCGCCCACGCCCCAGCCCAGCACGCCGAGCCCGTTAATCATCGTCGTGTGAGAATCGGTCCCGACGACCGTGTCCGGAAATAAAAACGCGTCTCCGTCCGATCTCCGCTCAAAGACGACGCGCGCGAGATATTCCAGGTTGACCTGGTGAATAATTCCCGTGGACGGCGGCACGACCGTGAAATTGCGGAACGCCTTCTGCCCCCATTTCAGGAATTGATACCGCTCGCGGTTGCGCTGGTATTCACGCCGGACATTCTTCTGAAACGCGTCCGGCCGCCCGGCATAATCCATCTGCACGGAATGGTCGATCACCAGCTCCGCGGGAAAAATCGGATTGATTTTCACGGGATCGCCGCCCATTTCTTTCACCGCGTCCCGCATCGCCGCCAGATCCACCACCGCCGGAACGCCCGTAAAATCCTGCAAAAGGACTCGCGCCGGCGTAAATGAAATTTCTTTGCGGTTCGCGCCTTTCGGATCCCAGTTTAACAGCGCCTCAATGTCCTCGCGCTTCACCGAAATCCCGTCTTCAAAACGCAGAAGGTTCTCCAGAAGTATCCGCAAAGAAAACGGAAGCCGCCCGAGGCCGGCAAACCCCGCCCGCTCAAGCGCATTCAAACTGAAATAGGCGTACGATTTTCCCGCGACACGGAGCTTTGTTTTGGTTTTAAAACTGTCAAGTGATTGATTCATAGCGCGATTATCCCATCACTTCCGCACGCGGCGCTTTTTGCGCCGCTCTTAAAATTTAAACCTTGAGCAAATTGCAGATTTGCTCATGCCGCGGAGGTGATGGGATTATAACAAAATAAACCTTCATGTTGAACCAGGATTCGAAAACCTTCTTACACGTAATAATCCAAGTAACAACGCATAAGCCCTGTAACATTTGAAAGCACATGTCGTTCCGGCCAAGCGTAGCGCGAGCCGGAATCCGGAAGAAAAACACTGTCCGCCACAATTCGTCGGCCGGATCCGTCCTTCGGCGGAGATTCCCGCTTTTCACCGCCTCTGGCGGGATCCCGCAATATGCGGTGACGCGGGAATGACAACCAAGTGAAACATTAAAAGACTTTTGAACGGCTACTTAGAAAATCAAAAAATAAATCTGTTGCTAAAGCAACGCGCTTTCCAAATTCGGGCGTTGAAACGAAAAACCGAGGGATTCGATTTTCTGCGAACTCGCGCGCTGGCCGGCAAGAAGAACGGCGGACATTTCTCCAAACGCCATTCTCAAAACAAATTCCGGAATCGAAAACCAGCACGGCCGGTGAAGCGCGCGGGCGAGCGCCAGGGAAAATTCGCGGTTCGTGACGGGATTGGGCGAAACCGCGTTGACCGGGCCGGAAACATTTTCATTCCGGACGCAAAATTCAATCATGCCAATCAAGTCCTCAAGATGAATCCAGCTCATCCACTGCCGGCCGTTTCCAAGCGAGGCGCCGAGAAAATAACGAAACGGAATCGACATTTTAGGAAGCGCGCCCCCGGACTTCCCAAGCACAATCCCAAAGCGAAGCCGGACAACCCTGGCGCCGCAAAGTTCGGCCTGCCGCGCTTCGTTTTCCCATGCCCCGGCAACCTGCGCCAAAAAATCAAACCCGTGCGGCGCGTCTTCCGAAAAAATCCGGCCGGCGCTCGCGCCGTAATATCCGACCGCGGACGCGTTGATTAAAACGCGCGGGCGGGTTTTTGACTCGCGAAGGGAGCGGACTATTTTTTTCGTCGCGTTTACGCGGCGGGACAAAATTTCGTTTTTAACCTTTTCTGTCCAGCGCCCATCCGCGATCGGAGCGCCGGCGAGATTGATGACGGCATCCTGCCCTTCGATTTCAGAAATGAATTCATCCACGCGATCGAGATTCCAGCATGCCTGGGTCAGGCCGGCAACGGTGGTGGAGCCCGGGGTTGTTGAATTCCGCGTCAGAAGCGTCAGCTCATGGCCGCGCGCCAGCAAGTGATTGACGAGCGGTTTTCCGATAAATCCCGTCCCGCCTGTGATGAGGATTTTCATGTGCGCCTTGAATTATGGGGTTTTATATGGTGTCTGACCCCTAATTAAATGCCCGCAAAACCAGTTCCCGCTCGCCCGGCGAATCCACGAGCCGCAGAAAAACGCCGCGGCCGCCGGCTTCACCCCGTTCCACCGTCAACGCCTGATAGGACGCCTCCGCGAAAAAATCCCGGACCATGTGCGGGCTGACATTGTGCAAATAACCTTTCGCGAATCCGATCGCGGGGCGGCCGGCGATCGGTTTTTCAGGAACAAACGAAATAATAAACGGCAGAAATTTTTTCGGCTGGGCAAGCACCTGCTGATAGCTGATGTGCTGGTCGCCCGTCCCCTGCATGACCCATTCAACGCCGAGGCGAATCAATCTGTCCCGCAAGGAATAAAATTTTTCGCCCTCCAGATAAATGAACGGGACAATTTTCCGGCCGGTTTTACGCGCAAACGCTTTCATTTCCTTGACGAATGTTGAAATGTTTTTCGGCGCCGGGCCGCTTGTGCTCCCTGGGTCTGGCCCCAAACAGCCCGGAGCTTCCAATTCCGGAATGTTTGTCTCAAGTTTGCGCGCCTGCGCGCACTTCCGGCCGGCGGCGAATTCCGCTTCGATGGCGCCGGCCGCACCGCGTTCCTTTGCCTGCAATTCGCCGAGCCGTTTTTCCAGCAGGCCTTTGCCGAGCTCGACATACGGCTGGAGCAAATAAAGATTTTCGCGGACGATTCTCGTCGCGAGGTCGTCAAGCCGGTTCAAATCGACGGCTTCCGGCTGAAAACCCTGTTTCTGAAGCGCGCGCTCAATCAGGGCGTTCCCCACAACCGTCGTGATTCCGTAAAATACCGTCAGAAGATCGGCGAATTTTTCGGCGACCGCCTGCATGCTCCCCGTTTTTTTAAAATCAATTTCATCCAGCAACGCGACGTTAAATTCCTTTTCATCCACTTTTTCGGACGAAGCGTTGATGACCAGCGCGTCTTTCCGGTTGGCGTAATGCATTTTCTGCGCGCGCCAGTCCTTTTCGCGGACGGCGACCAGCGTCGCGAACCCTTCCTGCCAGATGCTTTCGTTGAAATTCTGCTCAATGGATTTCCCGAACCAGAACGCTTCTTCCGGAATCAAGAGCGCGATGTCGCGAATGTTTTCTTTCAGAATCCTGTTCGCGAAACGGTTCGCCTCATGCGTCCCCGCCCGAACCGCTTCAATTCCGTCCCGCCGGCGTTCCCAGTATTTTTTCGCGTCCAGGCCGTAAAACGCCAGAAACGTCATCATGTGAAGGTCGCCCGTCCAGCGCCCGCCCACATTATCAAACATCGCGCCAAATCCGGGCGCGTCATCTCCCAGTTCCTTATCAAGGCCGGAATTGCGGATAAACGCCGACAGCCGGCTGGCAGACGGCCGGTCAACCGTTTCAAAAAACATATTGCCGAGGACTGTCGCGAATACACGATGGCAGTCGTCCTTGGCGACTGTCGCCAAACGTTTTGTGACAAGTTCAATTAAACTTTCCGTTCCGGAGTTTTCCGCGTCCATTTTGAACAGTTCGCCGCCCGGCCGTTCGGATCCGTTCAAAAAATTAACCTCGTGCAGCGCATTCAACACACTTTCCGAAAATTGTTTTCCGTCGATTCCATACTGGTCCGCGACCTTCGTCAGAAGCGCCGTGAAAATTTCGACAAAAATCAGCATCGTTTCGTCCGTTGAGCCGGATTTCGAGCTCGGAATCACGGCGACCTGGTCCCAGCCGGCGTGAAGTTCCTTGAGGAGTTTCCCGATTTCGTGTTCGTAATTTTTGCCGAGTTCGTATTCGCCGGCGATGATGCCGGCTTTTGGGGTCAGACCCCCTGGGCTCTTGGGCTCTGACCCCAGATATGCCTGAAACCCGTCCGCGATTCCCTGAAACGGCGTGTGCTGGCCGCCGATGCCCGGCTTGATGACCAGTTTGATTGGCTTTCCGAGGCGCTTTTCGCGGCGCCTGAAAAATTCTTTCATGCTGTCAACGGTTTTCAAAAATGATTTCCGGCCCGCAGCCGGATCTTCGGTGTAATACCCCTGGCTTCCATCAAGCGCGAACGAGCCGTGAACCGCCGCGCCGTCCGGAATGCCGAAGCCGTCCTGTTTGTAGCCGCCGCGCAGAAAACGTTTCGCCGTTTCCGGATTTTTTTGCGCGTCCAGCGGTGTGGTGAGTGCTTTAAAAATCGGATCCATAAAAAAGACCAGGGGTCAGACCCCCGGAATTCCTTTGGGGTCTGACCCCGTATTTTGCATCCGCTTTTCGATTAATTCCAGCGTCGCGCGCTCATCCGCTTCGAACGCTTTCGCGCCTTTGTCGCAAAGCTCGCCGCAAATTCCTTCCAGCGTTTTTCCCGCCGGCAGCAAAATCAAATCAGTCACCTGGCGCAAAATTTTGTCCGGCGACAGCTTGCGGCTTTCATCCGCCGTCAGCACTTCGGCGATCCATTCCCCGCGGTTTTCGGCCGTCTGTTCCGCCTCCGGCAGGCCCTCTGAAATGACAGAACGCGACTTGAGTTTGCAGATGTCATCATCATCAAGCGCCGCGACAAAATCGCTGAACGCCTTTAGCGTCTCCTCCGGCACCGTGTTGTGAACCCACGGGCCGAGAAACGGCAGGACGTAAAGCAGCGGATGATACGGCTGGTCGGATTTGACGCCCGTGGAAGCAAGCAGAAGCCGCTGGGGGTTGGCGCCGAATTTCTTCAAGCGGCCGAATTCCACGCCAAGTTCGCTGATCCGTTTTTTCTCTTCGGCGCTTAATAAATTCTCCGGATCCTGGAAAGATTTCCCGAGAAAAACGGCTTCAAAAATCCGGTACACGATTTTCGCGTGCGCGACAGCCGTTTTGCCTTTGAGTCCCCTGATGGGGTCCGGCCCCTTGGGTGCTTTGGGGCCTGACCCCAGGCATTTAGAAAGGGCGGGGTCAATCATCGGATCGACGACACGGTCAAGACGGCTGACAAAAAGTGAATTCACGGAAAAAATATTATTCAGCAATTTCCTGGGGTCAGAGCAGCATTCCCGCTCTAACCCCATGTTGCGGGGCATGACCCCATCATCGTTCACGCGGTCGGAAAGCCCTTTGACATACGCTTCCGCCATATCCAGATAGTGGCGAATGCTAAAAACCAGCGTGGCATTCACCGAAATTCCCGCCCTCGTGCATTCCCGGACCGCTTCCGGCCCCGCCGGAATATTCGGAATTTTGACAAAAAATCTCAAAAGCAAGGGGTCAGACCCCTGATTGGGGGTCAGAAGAGCATCTTTCACGCCCTGATCCCATTTGTTCCCGGGGTCTGACCCCAGCCAAATTTCTTTCGCGGCGGCGATCAAATTGTCGCGATCCGTAATCAACGCTGACGCCTCCTGCGAGACCCTGCCTTCGGCGGGCCATTTTTCGTGAATGTCGCCGAAAATCTCGGCCGCTTCGCGCGCGGATTCGGTGTATAACCGGTCGTAAAGCAATTTGGGGTCAGAGCCCGGGCTCTGACCCCAGGATGTCGTTTCCACGAGCTGGCGGAGCAACGTCTGGTTGGTCGTCATGTCAAGCGCGCCCCATTGTTCGATAATTTCCAAAAGCCGTTCCTGCCAGCTTTTGCCGGACACCGTTTTCGGAAATCCGTCCAGCGCGATCGAATTTGACCGCGTTGCCGGCTCATACAGCCGCGCGACGGATGTCTTGGGCAGGTTTTTCAAATCGATTCTCGCGCATTTCCGGGTTGCGGCCAAAGTCATCTTCAAACTCCTTCCGTCAAAAAAGGGGCGCTGTAATTAAAACCTTTCAGCTTGACTGAATATTTTGTATTTTCCGGCGACGCGCTCGTGATTGCGAATTCCACAACCATTTGATCAGGTGTCAAGGGAACCGCCACTTCCGAACGGGATTCGCTGTCGAATGGATAGACCTTGTTTCCGCCCGGCGCCTTCACCATTCCTTCGATTCTTCCACCCTTGGACTCAAAAACCAATTGAACGGCCGAAACTTTAAAAGCCGCGAGAGTGGCTTGTGAAGATAAATCTAACGTCCGCCAGGCCGGAAGTTCCGCGGATTTTGGGGCCGGCTGAGAATCTATCATGATCTCATAATTTCCCTCGGGAGGCCGCCGCCAATCCGAATCCGCGACGGACAATAAATGCCGCCCATACCACAACGAAAAAATCGACACTCCGGCCGCCAGAACGCCCGCCAGAAGCCATACATGCCCTGTCTGCATCATCTTCATCTCCCTTCCGCAAACCCCAACCTCATCAACCCGCGTCCCACGGCCTCAATATACACTCCTGATACCTATAAAACCAGAATTTACGGCAATTAAAAATTAGACCGGTTTTTGGGTTGTTGGAATTATACCAAAAGGATACAAACCGCGAAAGCGGACATTTCATGTGGGCGCTACAGCGGAAGAAAAATTCAACGTCACCGATCGTAGACCCCGTACCACGTCTTCTCAGGCGTGGCTTGGGGAAAAATCCTTCGGGAAAATCGCGCCCATCTCCGCCTTCACAACCGGGGCTGTGCGTGGTACGGGGTAAACATCTCTCCGGTGTCCGATATCAACGACCAAAATAATCAATTCTCCATGATCAACGCGGTACAAAATCCGGTAATCCCCGACTCGGCGCCTGCGCATCCCCTTAAACTCAAATCCCTTTAGAAATGGGTCGTGACGATAGGTTTCTGAAAGCTTGTCAATCTGTGACGATAAAATTCTGTACAACTTCTCATTGGTTTGGCTCAGCAGGGAAAGGAAATCCTCTGCGCGCCGGGAAAGAAGAATCTTAAGCGGCATTTTTCTTCATTTTTGACTTTAACTTGGCCTCAATTTCCTTTTTAACATTTTTCCAGGTTTTTGTCCGGCCCGCCTGATAATCTTCCTCGGCTGATTCCATCACTCGCAAGAGTTCCATTGCCTTCGGGACGCGTTCATATTCCTTCGCAATCGCCCGCAAACCCCGTTCCACCAGTCTGGATTTTGGAACGTCCGTTTTTTTGTTCATCTGATCAAGCAACAGAAACGCTTCTTCGCTGATTTTCACATGCAATGGTTTTAACATCGGATCCTCCTCGTCTTTTCAGATTAAAGAATAGCACACGAGGGCGCCAAAAGCAACATTTATGTATACTTGGTTCTCAAAAGTGGCCGCGCGGCGACAATTGGGCGAGGTCGGGGT
>CAZFUU010000055.1:0-7125 GCA_964522565.1 uncultured bacterium
ATGCCTCTGAAAGAGTGCCTGGATGAGGCGTATTTAAACGGCCCGACCGTTTACAATCCCAATAAAATTATTCCGAATGACAAGGAAATTCCGCTTTGCCTGGATAAGGTTTATCCGTGTCATCATGTGGTCAAGATTGACTATTTTTTGCCGGGATGCCCGCCTTCCGCCGATACGCTGTGGGAAGCGCTGACAGCATTGTTGAACGGAAAGCCGCTCAATTTGCCGTATCCCTTGATTAAATATGATTAAGAAAGGTTTCGCATGTCAGAGAACATAACCCCTCAGTCGTTCAAACGGATGGAAATCAATCCCGTGACACGGGTGGAAGGCCACGGAAAGGTTTCCCTGATTCTGGACGAACAAAACCGGGTGAAAGAAGCGCGCCTGCATATCGTCGAATTCCGCGGCTTTGAGCGGTTTATCCAGGGCCGGCCGTTTTGGGAAGTGCCCGTGCTTGTGCAGCGGCTCTGCGGGATTTGTCCGGCCAGTAATCATTTGGCCGCGCCCAGGACGATGGACCTGATTGTCGGCGCGGATAAAATCACCCCGACGGCTGAAAAAGTCCGCCGCCTGATGCATTACGGGCAAATTTTGCAATCGCATGCCGTTCATTTTTTCCATCTGTGTTCGCCGGACCTTCTTTTCGGGTTTGACGCCGATCCGGTTCTTCGAAATATCGTCGGGGTCATTCAGAAACATCCGGATTTGGCGGTTCAGGGAGTCATGCTGAGGAAATACGGGCAGGAAGTCATCAAGGCCACTGCGGGAAAAAAAATTCACGGAACCGGCGCGATTCCGGGAGGCGTCAATAAAAACGTTTCGATTGAAGAACGGGACGCTTTCCTGAAGGACATCGAACAAATCCTGGTGTGGGCGAAAGGGGCGGTCCAGGTCGCCAAAGATTATGTGGTGCGGAATTTAAAGGAAATCGCGCCTTTCGGTTCGTTTGAGTCCAGCCACATGTGCCTGATTCGCAAAGACGGCGCGATGGATCTTTACGACGGCGGCTTGCGGCTCATTGATTCGGAAGGCAATAAAATTTTCGACCATGTGGACTATCAGCGGTATTCCGACTATATTGCCGAAGAAGTTCGCGCGTGGTCGTATATGAAATTTCCGTTTATCAAATCCATCGGCCCGGAGAACGGGTGGTACCGGGTCGGGCCGCTCGCGCGGGTGAACGCCTGTGATTTTATCGATACGCCCGAAGCCGAAAAAGAGCGGAAAGAATTTTTTAATCTCATCGGCAAAAAGCCCAGCGGCGTGACGCTCGCCTACCACTGGGCGCGCATGATCGAATTGCTGCATGCGGTGGAAAAAATCAAGGAACTTCTTCACGACAGCGATTTGCAGGGCACCGACCTTGTGGTGACCGGAAAGCGCCGGGAGGAAGCGGTCGGGCTGCTTGAAGCGCCGCGCGGCACGCTTTTCCACCATTACCGCGTGGACAAAAATGACCAGGTGGTCATGGCGAATTTGATTGTCTCGACGACCAATAACAACGAACCGATGAACGCGGCGGTCCGAAAAGTCGCGCAGGATTTTCTGACGGGAGGGAAGATTACCGAAGGCCTTATGAACCGGATTGAGGTCGCGATTCGCGCTTATGACCCGTGTCTTTCCTGCGCGACGCACGCGATGGGGCAAATGCCGCTCCTCGTCAGTCTCTTTGACCATCAAGGCGGGCTCCTTGATCAGCGAAAAAAAACCTGACGAAAATTGCGCGGAACGCGTTTTGCTTATCGGATACGGGAATCCCGGCAGAATAGACGACGGCCTTGGGCCGGCGCTGGCGGAGAAAATCGAGCGGTTGAAACTTCCCGGTATTACGGTGGACGTGAATTATCAGCTTACGGTGGAGGACGCGGCGGAAGCGGCACGTCACGACGTCGTTATTTTTGCGGACGCCTCGGTCAAGGCCGGAGAACCGTTTGAGTTTAAAGAAATCGAGCCAAACACAGCCGTGAGTTTTACGAGTCATTCTTTTGAGCCCGAACTGGTTTTGGGCCTTGCGCGGGAGCTGTTCAAGGCCAAAACAAAAGGATACGCGCTCGGGATTCGAGGTTACCGGTTTGATGATTTCGGCGAATATTTATCAAAAGAAGCCGAATCGAATTTGCAGGCGGCATTTGACTTCATCAAACAAAAATTGGCCGCCAGAGATTTTTGAATACAATGGATGTTTAAACGGAACGAAGGAGAATATTGACATGCGGGACGGAAAATATGTCGTGCTCGTGATTGATGATGACGTGGAATTCGGCCAGGCGTTAAGAATTATGCTGGAAGCGAACGGGTTTGCGGTGGAAGAAGCGCGAACGGCGGAGTTGGGGCTTCGCGTGTATTCAAATGTGAAACCGGATGTGATTCTCGTGGATTTGATGATGGAAGAAGTCGATGCCGGCGCCAATTTCGCCAAGGAGCTCAAGCTCCTGGATAATCGCGCGCCCATCTTCCTTTTGAGCGGCGCCGGAGATGTCATGTCCGCCAGTATCGATTATAACCAGTTGGGTTTTAGCGGGGTCTTTCAGAAGCCCATCGACGAAAACCGCCTGCTCAAAGTTCTCCGTGCGAAGTTGCCCTGACGCCGGTTTTTTAAAATCAAACTGAACCAGAAACGAGTCCATGTGCCATGTGTTTTGCCATTCCCGGAAAAGTAAAACGGATTGACGATAAAATCGTCATTGTCGATTATTACGGAGAGGAAAAAAAGGCCTACAACGATATCGATAATGTTGTCGTTGGCGACTATGTCTATGCGCAGGGCGGATACGTCATTAACCGTGTTCCGTCCGAAGAAGCGGAAGAAATCCTTGCCGTATGGCGCGAAACATTTTTTGAACTTCAGGAAGTCGATTTGCGGCTCTCGCGGCTTGACGGCGGGGGGGCGAATGTGGATTCCAAAACCAGGCGAATCCTTGACCGCGCGCTTGAAAGCAAGCCGGTTCACAAAGAAGACCTGCTTCATTTGATGGATTTGACGGATCCTTCGGCCGTGGAATTATTGTTTAAAACCGCCAATTTTCTCCGCCAGAAATATTTGAAAAATTCATGCTGTATTCACGGGATTCTTGAAATTTCAAGTTATTGCCGTGAGGCGTGCGCTTATTGCGGATTGTCGGCGCATCATCAGGCCTTGCCGCGCTACCGGATGACGCCCGATGAAATTGTCAATACCGCGGTGGAGGCAATTCAGGATTATCAATTTCGTGCGTTGGTGCTCCAAAGCGGAGAGGATCCGGGGTATTCGATCGCAGAACTTGCGGAAGTTATCCGGAAAATCAGAAGCCGGGCGCCCGCGTTTATCCTGGTCAGTTTCGGCGAAGTGGGAATTGACGGGCTCAGCGAGCTTTTTCGCGCCGGCGCGCGGGGATTGCTGATGCGTTTCGAAACGTCAAACCCCCGGTTGTATGCGAAACTTCATCCGGGGAGCGATTTGGATTCAAGGATTCTTCACATTCGCAAGGCCTATGAAATGGGATATTTGATTATTTCGGGCGGGTTAATCGGGCTTCCGGGCCAGACCCACGAGGATCTGGTCAATGATTTGTTTTTGGCCAAGGAGTTAAAGACCGAAATGTATAGTTTCGGGCCTTTTCTTCCGCATGCGGGAACGCCTCTGGCGGCATCCCGCCCCGTCGATCAAATTGAAGTGCTGAAAGTCCTCGCGCTCGCGCGGCTGATTGATCCGGAGCAGGCGCGCGTGCTTGTGACCACGGCCTATGAAACGCTGGATCCGAATGCCAGAAGGAAAGGGCTTTTGGCCGGCGCAAGTTCCGTGATGCTTAATGTCACTCCGCTGGCCTACCGGTCAAGATACGATTTGTATCCGGACAGAATGTATCAAAACACCTCACTGGAAACCCAAATTAACGAGACCATCACATTGCTTAGCGGCCTTGGCCGTGCGCCGATGGATTTAGGGTTGCGCTAGAAATTCTGAAAAACATCGGTTATCCTCTCTACTTCTCTTGAAGCGAACCGTTAGGGTCAATAGAGGCGTTTCAAAATAACAGATAAAAACGGTCGTTTATCGTGAAATTATTCACATGATTGCTTGATTGTAGAACATAAAATGGTATACTTGGAACGTAAACAAAGGGGTATCCAGTCATGCTGAAAGCCAGCAAAAACACGGTTGAACGCTTATACCAATATCGAAACGCGCTTAACCGCCTGAAGTCCATCGGGTTTGTTAAGGTGTTTTCCGACAACTTGGCTGACGGCGTCGGCGTCGGCGCGACTCAAGTCAGAAAGGATTTCTCCGTCTTCGGCCTTTCCGGAAATAAAAAGGGCGGGTATTTGATTGACGACCTGATCACAAAACTGGACACGATTTTGGGGAAAAACACACAACAGCGGGTGGTCGTGGTCGGGTGCGGAAATGTCGGCAAAGCGCTCGTTAATTACCAGGGGTTTGAAAAAGAAGGGATTAAAATCGCGGCCGGTTTTGATATTGATCCGAATACCATCAGGCGGGATTCCGCGCCTCCTGTTTTGCCGTTTGAAGAATTTGAAGAGTTTGTTAAAAAAAATAAGATTAAAACCGGTGTGATCGCGGTTTCGGATCAACAGGCGCAGCAGGTCGCGGATCGGATGATGGCGGCCGGAATCAAAGGGATATTAAACTTCGCGCAGATCCGCCTGAATGTTCCGGAGGATCTGGTGTTGAATAACGTGAATTTGGGAATCGAACTGGAAACCGTTATTTATTTTGTGAACGCGATGGGGCGTGGCAAGGCCGCGTGAGGAAATGATGAAACTCAAAAACAGAATCCTGATTTCTTTCATCGGGATGATGGCGCTGTTTAGTGTCTTGACGCTTGTCCTCGGATATTATGTGGGGCGGAAATATATTGTCGGCGAGCCGCAAAGGCAAATGGACGGGCATCTGAAAACGGCGCGAATCGCGCTGGCTCAGCGGCTTGAGCAATTGAAAATCGGATTTGAGTTGACGGGTCCCGAGGATGATTTTTCCCGGTTGAAGGAAAAGCTGGGGTTGGATTATATTGATTTTCTGTCCGCGGACGGGATTCGGCAAAGCCGCAGCGAAATTGTCGCCGCCGCTTATCGACAGGGCGAAGGGGCCGGCGGTTTTCGCATGATTCCCGGGGAAGAACTCCGGGGGATGGGCGCGGGCCTGATGGAACGATGCCGGATTGAAGTCAAGCCGACGCCTCTGGCGCGAAGAAGCGAAGTCATGGAAGTGTCGAGTGCCTTGGCGATGGAGTGGGCACATCCGGTTAAAACGCCCGGCGGCCAAGTGCTTGGAATCTTGACGGGCGGGAAAGTGGTGAACCGGGATTTTGAACTGGTAGACAAAATCGCGGACATGGTTTTTGAGAGTCAGGGCGGTGACGGCCGTCCGGCCGGAACGGTTACGATTTTTCTGGACGATATCCGGGTTTCAACCAATGTGCTGGATCAAAAAGGCGAGCGGGCGATCGGAACAAGAGTGTCCGACAAGGTCTATGACGGGGTTGTCCGGAACGGCAAGCGCTGGATCGGCAGGGCTTTTGTCGTGACGGACTGGTCTTTGACGGCTTATGAACCGATTACAAACACCGGAGAAGAGATTATCGGGATTTTGTACGTGGGAATCCCTGAGAAACCGTTCGTGGCATTGCAAAGAAAAATCCTGCTTGTTTTTCTGGGAATTTCGGCGGTCTCTTTTTTATGCGCGATGAGCGTGGGGATTTTGCTTTCCAATTCGCTCGCAAAGCCCCTGACGGAAATCGTCTCAGGTATCCGGCGTTTTTCCGACGGGGACTGGAGCGGGCGGTTGGCGGCTGCGGATAAAAATGTTTTGGAAGTCAATGAGTTGCAGAAGGCCTTTAATCAAATGGCCGAGCGTCTTTCGCAACGGGAAAACCGGCAGAAAAACGCGAACGAAATGCTGGAAGTGTCGAATCAGCGTTATCTGGATTTAATCGGGTTTGTGTCGCATGAGCTCAAAGGCATTATTTCGTCGGCGGTTTTGAACGTGAATTCGCTTTATAAGGAATATCTGGGTTCGATGAACATCCGGCAGAAAAAAGTGCTCGAATCCATCGCCAAGAGCCTCGATTATCTGTCGGCGATGGTGAGGAATTTTTTGAGCTTGAGCCGGGTGGAAAAAGGCGATCTGACGGCGGCTCGGACGGAAGTGCTTTTGAAAGAAGAAGTTTTTGACGAATGTTTATCGACGTTTTCCAAGCCGGCGGCGGAGAAAGAAATGAAATTTTCAACCGATATTCCGGAAGATTTCCGGGTTTATGCCGATCTTGATCTGATGAAAATTGTCGCCAATAACCTGGTTGGCAATGCGATCAAATACGGCAGTGAGCACGGAACAATTTTGATTCGCGCAAAAAAAAATGCGGACGGCGCGGAAATAGAGGTTTATAATGACGGAACGCCGTTGACCGAAGCCGATCAGGAAAAGCTATTCAAGCGGTTTTCGCGCCTTCCGGACCAATTAAAAAAGCAGCGAGGAACGGGGCTCGGGTTGTTTATTACGAAGGAAATTATCAAGCTGCATGACGGCCGGATTTGGGTTGAAACGAAACCGTTTGGCAATTCTTTTGTGTTTACGATTGGGAATTTATCAGCATAAGGACGACGAGACATGGGATCAGACATCGATTTGGAACAATTGCGCAAGGTGATCGAAGGAATCGTTGCCGAATGGAAAGGCAGGAAAGGCAACCTGATTATGATTTTGCACCGCATCGAAAATCATTATGGCTTTGTCCCGCGCCAGGCGTCGCTTGAGTTGTCCAAACAGCTTGATATTCCTCTGGCGCGCATTTATGAGGTGATTACCTTTTATAATTATTTCAAGCTTGAACCGCCCGGAAAATTTACGATTGCCGTTTGTATGGGGACGGCCTGCTATCTGAAAGGCGCGGCGGAATTGCTCAAAGAGCTTGAGCAGTTGCTGGGAATCAAGGAAGGCGAGACAACCCAGGACGGAATGTTTCATCTTGAGGTTGTCCGGTGTTTGGGCTGCTGCGGCCTTGCCCCTGTGATCAAAGTCGGAGACAAGATTTTCGGGCAGCTTAAAAAAAGCGAAATCGTGGATATTATTTCACAATTCAGCAAGCGGAACGAAAGCCCTCAGGTGACGGGAGCTTGATATGT
>CAZFUU010000055.1:7135-8708 GCA_964522565.1 uncultured bacterium
AGCGGATTTGGATCATTTGAAAAAAGAGAAAATGTCGGCGCAGGCCAAAAACTGGATTCGCGTCGGTTTGAGCACGTGCGGAATCGCCGCCGGCGCCCAAGACGTTTTTAATTTTTTAAAGGAGGAGGCGGCGAAGCGCAATTTGGATGTGGAAATTCAACGGTGCGGATGTGCCGGCATGTGCTATGCCGAACCGCTCATTGAAGTCAATGTGGAGGGTGTGCCGCGCGTATTTTATGGAAAAGTTGACCGCGAGGCGGCGATCAAGATTATTGAGAAACACGTCGGCGGGAAAATGCTGGTCAACGATCACATTTTCCCGGGGACTTGAACGCCGGAATTTTTCACAGGTGAAGAAGACAGACGGGAATTGAGGGCCTAACGGCAAGGATTCAAGCATGGAAAAATACGTCTATATTAAAGATTCGGACAATTTACAGCGCGACCGGACAAGGGATTTTTATACCTCTTTTTTGAGCGAGATTCGCCGGCATCAGCTTGAAGATAAGGTCCAGTTGATTCGCGTCCCGGATATCGGGGTGTATAATCAGGGCATTGCCGTCCGAATTTTCCCGGACAATATCCTCTACTGTCATGTGCGCGACTCGGACATTTCCAGTATCATCGAGGAAACCATTTTGCGCGGCAAGAAAATCGATTCATTGTTGCTCTCTCATCCTATCGCGAAACAGTTTAAAGTTGTCTTAAGAAATTGCGGAGTGATTGATCCGGAAAATATCGAAGATTATATTAGCCATGACGGATATCAGGCGCTCGCGAAAGTTCTTCATGCCTACACGCCCGAACAGGTGATCGCCGAAATAAAAACAAGCGGGCTGAGGGGGCGCGGCGGCGCCGGTTTTCCGACCTGGTTGAAATGGGATTTGACGCGCGAAGTTCAGTCGGATCAAAAGTATGTGATTTGCAACGGGGATGAAGGGGACCCGGGCGCATACATGGACAGAAGCATTTTGGAGGGAGATCCCCATTCCGTGCTGGAAGGCATGGTGATTGCCGGATATGTTATCGGTGCGTCCAAGGGATTTTTTTATATACGCGCCGAGTATCCTCTCGCGATCGACCGCGTCAATCAAGCCATCGCGCAGGCACATGAGCGCGGGTTGTTGGGCGAGAAAATTTTAGGGTCGTCTTTTAATTTTGACGTTGAAATCCGGCTGGGGGCCGGTGCGTTCGTTTGCGGAGAGGAAACGGCGCTCATAGAATCCATTGAAGGCCGCCGCGGCTATCCCCGTCCGCGTCCGCCGTATCCTTCTGTGAAGGGGTTGTGGGGAAAACCGACCATGATCAATAACGTTGAAACCCTGGCGAATATTCCCATTATTTTCGTTCAGGGCGGCGGGTGGTTTTCGAATATCGGGGAAGATTCTTCAAAGGGCACCAAGGTGTTTGCGTTGACGGGCAAAGTGATGAATTCCGGCCTGATTGAAGTCCCGATGGGAACAACGATTAAGGAAATCGTTTTTGATATCGGCGGTGGCACGTTTCCGGGCAAAAAAGTAAAAGCCGTCCAGACCGGGGGCCCTTCGGGCGGCGTGATTCCTGAGGATTTCCT
>CAZFUU010000055.1:8718-8948 GCA_964522565.1 uncultured bacterium
CGTGCCGGTCGGGTATGAAAATTTGCAGAAATTGGGCTCGATCATGGGTTCCGGCGGCATGATTGTCATGAACGAAGATGATTGCATGGTTGACATCGCCAAGTTTTATTTGAAATTCTGCGTGGATGAATCGTGCGGTCAATGCGCGCCGTGCCGGATTGGCGGGACCCAGATGCTCAAGATTCTGGAAAAAATTTCGCAGGGGCAGGGCGAGTTAAGCGACCTGGACA
>CAZFUU010000056.1:0-8767 GCA_964522565.1 uncultured bacterium
AGTCACACTTGCCTGTGCCCTTGTGACCGTGTGCTCTTGTGACAGCGCCTTCGGCAGGGCTGAGCGAAGTCGAGTGGACTCGGGGCGGAAGTCGCCAATCATTCTTACCCCCACCTGAACCGGTACTGGAACCCACGCCGATACGCCTGAAAGGATTGGCTGTAAATATGATATATAATCAATTATCTCTTGACTATATTGAATATATAAAGTATAAAACCCTCGAGCGGCCCTGTAGCTCAATGGATAGAGCAACTTTCTGACGAGGAGTGAGATCTGGGTTCGAGTCCCAGCAGGGCCGCGTTCAAATCGTGAGTTTTCGGCCGAAGGCTCACGATTGGTCTTATTGACAATATCTATTCGATGTGGTAAATTTTTAATATCTTCGTCAGGAAGTGAGCTATAGGGTTCAATCAAACCGCTGGACTGGGAAACTGGTTCAGCGGTTTCTGTTTTAGTAGGATCTTCTCGATCAAGTTCCGAAGGCGCCAAGTGATCCATTTCAATTGTGGGAAGTTGTTGTCGATTGATTCTTATGGTCTCTCCCGGTGAAAGGATCGCCGGCGCGGTCGCCCAGTCAGGGACAGTCGCGGCAGGCCCTCCAGCCCACCTTCCCGGGGACAAGGCGGCTTGCTCGCCCGTGGCGAGCGAGGCAGGATGAAGCAGTTTCAGGACATTTTGCCGGGTCAGTTGTTTGGCAGATTCAAGTTTCTTGAGCCCGCCGATGAATTGCTCAATGTTTTCAAGCCATTTCTTTTTAAATTCGGCGCGCGATTTTGACTCAACCAACTCGTCGATGAATCGGGTATACTCCCCCGCCTCGGTAATTTTTTCTTTCCCGACCAGGTCCCGGATAATCGCGTCCCGCCAGTGTTTGAGGAGTAGCCCTCCCTCACCCCTCCCCTCTCCCTTAGGGAGAGGGCTAGGGTGAGGGTAAGCATCCATAATTAATTTGTCCCTCGTCCCGCGGATAAACGCGTCGTAAAGATTGATTCTTCCATTGATGGGTTTTAAATACTTCTTCCACGACACTTCGCCCCGCATGTGCCCGCGATAATTAATTTCTTCCGGTATCGAACTGATTTTGGGCGCGACGAGAACATACGAAATTCCGGCTTCTTCAAGCTGGCGAATCATCCCTTCCGTGTGAAAACCGCCGGCGATGAAAACAATGGGGTTTTGGGTTCCGGGTTCTGGGTTTAGGGGTTGAGATTTGGTTTGATTGTCATCCCCGATATCTTTTGTCGGGGATCCATTCTTCATAGATTCCCGATAGAAACTTTCGGGAATGACATTTCTACTATTAGCACTTAACAGTTTCTTTAAATTCATAAAAAAAGCGTCCTCGCGCGCTTCAGCGTTCCGGTAGAAAGCGATGTGACTGAAATACTTGTCCACCAGCACACCAGGCACCAGACCACCAGCTGTTTCCTTGTGCTCTGGTGCTCCTGTGCTCTGGTGCTCTTGAATTTCTTCCCACTCTTCCCTCGTCAACTCGAGCCGGATCAGTTTTTCCGTCAGGCGGGCGCGTTCGCTTTTTTCGTAGAGTGCCTTCTGTTCGTCAGTCGTGATTAAGCTTTCGACCACGGCGCGGGAATATTCTTCAAACTCTTCAAAGAAACGCGTCCCTTTGATATCACGTAATCGTTTCTGAACTTGCGCCTGAGGAAGTAAAAACTTCGGAAAATCGATTTCGAGATGGTTGGTTTCAATCAACTCTTTCAAAAAAAGCGCCATTTGAGGAACTGAAATTTGAGACGTTCGGTAGGCCTGGAGCTTTTGATTGAATGTCTTAAGCAAATCCGCATGAGAGGCAATGTCATCCCCGCGTGCTTCAAGCTGGGATCTAGTTCCTTTGGATTCCCGCTTTTCACCGCCTCTGGCGGGATCCCGCAATATGCGGTGACGCGGGAATGACGAGGGCTTCATTAGCCCTCGTACTTTCCAGTGCTGGTTTAATGAAAAACCAGCCGGGAATGACAATTCCTTTGGTGAACCTGGCACTTTTGGAACAGGTACGGACGAACGAAGTTTCGACTCAACTTCAGCCATCAGCTTCTTCAGTTCCTGTTCCTGCCGGGCATCATCATTTTTTTCATCCAGCGCCGCGAGGACCGCTTCAACCTGCGAACCCGGCTCTGGAATCCCGATTTTTGAAAGCGATCGCAGCACATCGGCCAATTCCGCTTCGCCTTCGTGAAAACGATTCAGCATTTCATCAATCTGAAAAAGTGTTTCCGGATAAACTTTTTTCTTTTCTTCCGCGATTTTATTTTTGATTGGCGAAAGCCCGTTCAACAGGAATTCCTCCCGCTCCATCGCGGCGAGATACAGCGCGATCGCCTCTTCGTACAATTCCCAATCCTCAACGCCTACGTAGTCCGCCTCCGCGCCTGACAACAGCGCCGACAAAACGCCGCCCGTCATTTCTCCTCTCCTGAGATAATCCGTCAGGACTTCTTTTAATTTTTCGCGTTCGGGAAAAGTTTTTAAAATGGACGGATCGAGTTGGGCGGACGCTCCTTCAAGCGCAACCAGGCGAACGCCAAAGCGCTGCTGGAAGTATTCGATAAGTTTTTTGATGTTTTCCTGCGCTTCCGGAATGGCGTGCGCGTCCTGGATCAGAATGACGGATTCCCGCGACTGGGCATCGTGCGTGTTCAGAACTTCACCCAACTCTGCCGGAATGCTTAGTTTCTCAATCGCGAACTGGCCTGCGAATGAACCCGTCGTATCCGGCAATTCAGCCGCGGATGCCGTATAAGGATCAGACAGATGGCTGGTGACAAAGTACGCGGCGAGGACAACAAGAGCTATTCCCCTTTTGAAAATAGAATATTCCCCCATTGACGATTTCTGGTTTTCCTCCCGCTTGCAGTATTCTCTCTATATCCGATATTTGAAAAATATCTTTATTTAAGAGTTTAAAAAGTATAACACATATAATCTTATAAGGCAAATTATGCGTATCAATTTAACTTGTTTTGGGAGAATGACTTACGATGTTTTTTAAGTTTTATATAGAGGAATCTGTGTCATGCCCGCAAGTTTCAAGAGGGCATCCATCTGTTCCCGCGTTTCCGCCACTCCGCCGAAGGACGGATTCGTCCTCTGGCGAAAAAGCTTGGCGCCCGCCTGCCTGCCTTTCGGCGGACAAGCCGGCTTGCTCGCCCGTGACGTGCGAGGCAGGGATCCGACGCGATGTTTGGCGAACGCGGGAATGAAAAAAAGCGAGAAATTTTTCATAGATAATCGGTTCAAAACATTAAATAAATACTGACGAAACTGCATCAGATTTGGATGATTTTTATCTTTGACGCGTGGCCGGAAAGAATAGAAATTTTTGACTTTGGAATGGAAAAAAAGCCGCTCAAGGCATCAATCACACCCTCATTCGCCCGCCCTTCACGCGCCGGTTCTTTCACACGGACACGGTAATGCGTTTGGTGGATTCTTTCGACGCAAACTTGCTTGGAACCCGCCTTTACAGTCACGTAAATTTTCATCTGTGATCCTGGGTGGGGTCAGACCCCTTGGGTGCTTTGGGGTCTGACCCCATTTTGAATTGATTTGAAAAATGCGGCTTCCAGTTCATCCACGCTTCGATATGCACCGCGATAGGCAATCCTAATGGATTCCTCAAAACTTTTTCCCTTCGCGAGTTCCAGAATAAAATTCCGGAAGCGTTCCCCCCCGTGACCGTCAATCAAAAAACGGACAAACGCCTGCGCCTGCGCATAATACGTATTTGCGCCTCCCGTGTCCTGTTCGCCGGGTGCGACAATAGTAAGCATTTTGAGAGGAAGCAGGTAGCCCTTCGACGCCGCGTCCCGGACCGCCCATTGAAGCTCCGGCCTTACCCTGTCTTCACATGTGAGCGCGAATCCTTCCTGCAGCCACTTCGGAACATTCTGATGTTTTCCGGTCAAGTCGTCCAGCACAAGATGACCGATCTCATGCGGCAGAGTCGAATTCCAGAATTGATTCGAATTCTTAAAGGAAACAATGGCGCGCGATTCATAATTGGCGAAACCGCCCGACCATTCCGGTGCCTTGGTCTCAGTCAAAAATGATTCTTTCGTTTCATACATCCTGATCCGGACGCGCCGATCACGCGTCCACTGCTTTTTCAAGCCAGGATCGTTAAGATATTTGACGATTCTGTCCAGGTCGTTTTCCGCTTTTAAAAAAATGGACCTCGCGAAATCAGCGTCCGGCCGCTCCTGTTCAAGGATAAAATGTTCGCCTTCCGTTGCCACCCAGCCGGCCTCCGCAAATGCCGGCATGGCCACCCCGCATAAAATAACAAATATCCCTGCGGTAACGGCGGATGCCTTTCGTCTCAGCAACGGAACACCGCAAGCGATTGAGATCACCAATAAAACAGCCGATGCGGCGTACGGAAATAGATGCCCCGCCTGCCTGTAAAATGTTTCTCGCGGCCGAATATCAATCTCCTGCACAAGCCCGCCCGCGATAAAAATATCACGGCCATGCTTATCCCGAACCGTTCCGGCCACATTTCCGCGCGCATCAATGAACGCCGACACACCCGTATTCGCCGAACGGACAACGGGAACGCCGTTTTCGATAGCCCGGAATACCGAGGCCTGAAGGTGCTGATACGGCGCCGCGCTTTTCATGAACCAGGCGTCGTTAGTCATGACCGCAAGAAACCGCGCTCCCCTGTCTACCGCCTGTTTTGCCAGCGCGGGAAATGTATCTTCAAAACAGATTAAAACCGAAAAAGGAATGTCATTTTCCGTCCGGAACAGCCAGCCGTCCGGATTTCCGTGGCTAAAATCGCCGACGCCGAGTGATTTTGCCACCCTGTCGAGCCCCAAGCGCCTGAAAAACGCCTGAAACGGGACATATTCCCCAAAGGAGACGAGCCGGATTTTGTCATAGCGGTTGAGCGGAGAAAATTCTGAATCGACATAATACGCGCTGTTGAAAAATCTGGATTGCGAATAAATGATATCGTCCGACTGCCACTTCTCCATGGCAAAATGAGGCGCGCCCACCAGAATCGGCGCCTCAAGCTCACGGCTCAGCGCGATTACTTTTTCCCGTTCGGGATCCAGATTGAAAAACCCGGGAAACGCCGCTTCCGGCCAGATAATCAGGCCGGGCTGATCGTTAATGAAGCGCGTCAACTGCAAATAAGTTTCGATAATTTCTGATTTTCTGGAAGCGTCCCATTTTACCCGTTGGGGGATATTTCCTTGAATAACAGCAAGGCGTACAGAATCAGGAGCAGAAGTCACTTCCGGCCGCGCGCGGGGATGGGCAGAAACGGACCCGAAAACGACAAACGCCGCCGCAACAGCCAATGCAAGAAACGCCCGCCTGAAAATCTTCCTGTCACGCCCGCGATGACCCGCCACAATCCAGAACAGGGCGACATTTACAAACATGATGAGCGCCGAAACCCCGTACGCGCCGATCCAGGAGGCGGCCCGGCCGACGGCCAAATTGTGGGACTGCGAATACGCCAGCAAATTAAATCCGAACGCCCACACCGGAATCTCCGCCCTCGCCCATTCCAGGACAGCCCACAGGA
Organism: uncultured bacterium; assembly: GCA_964522565.1. Lineage (GTDB taxonomy): Bacteria > Omnitrophota > Omnitrophia > Omnitrophales > Danuiimicrobiaceae > CAZFUU01. The sequence continues at coordinate 5,564 of CAZFUU010000056.1, forward strand.
GCGGAAGCGCTAGAAGTGAAAGACCCATCCGTCTGCTACCGCCGATCAGCCATCCGGCAGCCATGCCAAATATCCCGAAATAAACCGCCTGCACACACGCGACAAAAATCCATCCGAAACAGGACACATGCCTCAGCCATTCGATTGAACTGAGAAAAAACAAAAAGCCGAAAAGCGAATACCACAGAAATATTTTTTTGACCCCGTTTGAATGAAACGACATCAAAAAAACCGGCACAAAGGCCAGCCACGCGAGCGGCCACAGATTAAAATTGGGAAACGCGAGTATCAACAGGATCGATGAGAGTAAAACGGATAATATTGTTTTTGGAAAATGAATCATGATCGAGACATTACAAAGTTAAAAGTCAAAATTGACAAGTCAAAACAAGTCGAAGAGGTTTTTTGACTTTTCACTTTTGACTTTTGAATTTTCCTTATTATTTCCCGCAGCATTTCTTGTATTTTTTCCCGCTGCCGCAGGGGCAGGCGTCATTTCGGCCGACTTTCGGATGATCCCGGTGAACGGGAGATGCCGGACGGCCGGTATCTTCCGCCGGTTCACCCGAAAAAGATTCTTCCCGCGGCGCAAACGGGCTTGAATGGCGCGGCGTCGCTGCGCCCGCTTCCGGATGCGAAAACTCCTGCCGCGTCTGGCTCATGGCCGTTTCGACTCTTTCGCGATCACGGACGACTTCGACCTTGAACAGATATTCGACGACTTCGCTTTTGATCGAGGAAACCATCTGCTCAAACATGGCGAACGACTCCTGTTTATATTCCACCACCGGATTGCGCTGGCCGTATGCCCGAAGCTGAATCCCGCCGCGTAATTCGTCGAGGGCGTGCAAATGTTCCTTCCACTTCGAGTCCATCACCTGCAGCAGCAAGTATCTTTCCAGAAACGTCATGCGTTCCGGCGTCAAAAGTCCTTTCTTTCTGTCGTATTTTTCCCTGATCTCCTGTAAACGGTCCTGAAACCAGTTGTCGAAATCGTCCCGGCAGTAAAAGCAATCCTTCAGTTGAATTCCGAACTTCGCCAAATACGCGGCAAGAAATCCTTCCTCGTCACGGTCGTTTTCGCCCAGATCAGGGCCGACAAACTGAGTCACCGTTTCCTCCAGAAGATTTTCAATCATCTCGAACACATGTTCCGTCAAATCGGTACTGTCGAGAATTTTATTGCGTTCCTCGTAAATAATCTCGCGCTGACGGTTCATGACGTCGTCATATTCCAGCAAATGCTTGCGAATCTCAAAATTGTGCGTTTCAACCCGCTTTTGAGCGGTTTCAACGGCACGGCTGACGAGCGGGTGCTGGATTTCCTGGCCTTCCTCCATTCCGAGCGTTTGCATCATCCCCGCAATCCGGTCCGAACCGAAAATGCGCATCAAATCGTCTTCAAGAGACAGGTAAAATTTTGAAGAACCGGGATCTCCCTGCCGGCCGCAACGGCCGCGCAGCTGATTGTCGATGCGGCGTGCCTCGTGACGCTCCGTTCCGATCACATGAAGGCCCCCTTTGGACGCCACTCCCTCCCCTAACACGATATCCGTCCCGCGGCCGGCCATGTTCGTGGCAATCGTGATCGCGCCATCCTGTCCGGCCCGGGCGACAATTTCAGCTTCTTTTTCGTGAAATTTCGCGTTCAAAACCGTGTGCGGCAAGTTACGTTTTCCGAGCAAGTGGCTCAAATGTTCCGATTTTTCGATGGAAACCGTTCCCACAAGCACGGGCCTGCCTTCCCCGTGAAGGCGCTCAATTTCGTCCGCGGCAGCGATAAATTTTTCGCGGGACGTGCGGTAAATAAAATCCGGGTAATCTTTCCGGATCAGGGGCTTGTTCGTGGGAATCACGACCACGTCCAGTTTGTAAATTTTATCGAATTCCATCGCCTCCGTGGCCGCCGTTCCGGTCATGCCCGCCAGTTTTTTATACATCCGGAAATAATTCTGGAACGTAATCGTCGCGAGCGTCTGGTTCTCCCGCTCGATCGTCAACCCTTCTTTGGCTTCGACCGCCTGATGAAGCCCGTCCGACCAGCGGAGGCCCGGCATCATTCTGCCCGTGAATTCATCCACAATGACGACTTTTCGGTCCTTGATTAAATAGTCCACGTCGCGCTTGAAAAACTCCTGCGCGCGCAAAGCGGCGATCACGTGGTGCCGCTCCTCAATGGTTTCCATCTCGTGTAAATTTGCGACGCCCATGTACTGCGCCGCTTTGGTTTCTCCGCCTTCCGTCAAGGTAATCGTCTGCGTTTTTTCCTCCGCGATGTAATCAGCGTCAGGATATTCGCTCAACAGATCGGAGGGGGGTTTCTTTTTTTGCTCGGATTCTGTAACCACCTTAACGCCCCGCATCGACCGCGCGGCCCGGAACGCCCGGTAGTATTTTTCCGTGGATTCTTCCGCCGGGCCCGAAATAATCAGCGGCGTCCTGGCTTCATCGATCAAAATTGAATCGACTTCGTCGACAATCGAATAAAAAAGCGGCCTCTGGGCTCTGTCTCTGGCATCCGCGACCATGTTGTCGCGTAGATAATCAAATCCGAATTCGTTGTTTGTTCCGTACGTGATGTCCGACCCGTAAGCGATCTGGCGCTCGCGCGTATCCAGGCCGTGCTGAATCACGCCGACCGTCATTCCCAGAAATTCATAAATCGGACCCATCCAGTTGCGGTCGCGGCGGGCGAGATAATCATTGACCGTGACAAGATGAACGCCTTTTCCGCAAAGCGCATTCAAATAAACCGGAAGCGTCGCGACGAGGGTTTTTCCTTCGCCGGTGGCCATTTCGGCTATCATTCCCTTGTGAAGCACGATACCGCCGTATAACTGGCTGTCAAAGTGCCGCATGTTAATCGTCCGCCGCGACGTTTCGCGAACCACCGCAAACACTTCGGGCAAAATATCGTCCAGCGTTTCGCCGGCGGCCAGGCGTGTTTTGAATTCGGCCGTTTTGGCCTTCAACGCGTCATCCGAAAGCGCGCGCATTCCGGATTCGAGCGAATTAATTTTATCGACGGACGGCTGGAATTTTTTCAGAATCCGTTCATTGCGGGATCCGACGACTTTTTTGATGACTCGATAAACATTTCCGAATATTTCAAGAATCATAAATTCCTTTTTTCTTCCCTTGCCTGACTAAGTAACAATGCATAAGCCCTGTAACATTTGAAAGCACATGTCATTCCGGCCAAGC
>CAZFUU010000057.1:0-8727 GCA_964522565.1 uncultured bacterium
GATGTTGTTATGCACCATGGAACGCACAAGCTCATGGCCGTTATTTCCATCCCCCAACCGCTGGACCAGTTTCGCAGGATCGCCGTGTTTTAAAAGCCCCCGGACGATTTCCCTCGCTTTATCGCTCGATAAATAGGTGATAATTTCCTGATTAATCATGGCCGCGGGGGCCTGGTCAGACATGCCGATACAAGGCGTATATTCAAGGGTGATTTTTCCGTCCGGAGTCGTCTGGCCGAACCGGATTCCCAGTTCGTCCATAAAGATTTTTGCAACGGTGCCAACGCCCTGCATCTGATCGACGTAATCATTGCAAAGGCGGATGACAATTTTGCCTTTCGGCTTTTTAGACAAAAACGCGTAAAACGATGCCGTGCTTTCGACTTCGACCCTGTGAATTTTAAGTTCGCCGGCGATCAAGTCGATCGACTCGTCGTCCACACAAGAAAATGCCTGCTGGGTCCTAATGAGGATATCCATTAATTTCGAACGGCCAGCACCTGCGGATTTGCAAATTCCCGAGATAATTTCCTTCTTTGACTGCATCATCGATAGCCACTCATGTGTGGAGATTGAAGGAGACAAATCATCTGTCTCCAAATGAATTACGGCATTATAACGGCTTTCCTGTGGTGTTGCAATGCCAAAACCGTGACAGGCAGGAAGAATGTGCGACAATTCGAACGTAATTTCGAAAATACGCTTCCACAAGCTGATACCACTAGCATTTCGAATGCGTATTCGCTATTTTTTGCATGATAGAAATCAGAATTTTATTGATTCGCGGATTTTTCACTTTTTGAATCCAAGGGAAGAATAATCGTAAAAACCGATCCTTGTCCAACGGCGCTTTTAACCCGACTCTCGCCGCCATGCGCTTCAATAATCCGTTTTGCGATCGCAAGCCCGAGTCCGCTGCTGCGCTCTTCACCGGTCGGCCGAATACTGGTTTTCCCGAAATACTCAAACAATTTTTTTTGCTCTTTTTCCGGAATTCCCTGTCCCTGGTCTGTCACCGAAATGACCAATGTTTTTCTTCTCTTGCTGACCCGCACGGCAACTGATGTTTTCGGTTCAGAAAATTTGACCGCGTTTGAAATGAGATTATTAAGCGCCTGTGTCATTCGCCGCGCATCCATTGAAATTTTCGCGGGAACATTGCGGGCATAAACCAGTTTGAGCGCGATGGATTTGTCCTGAGCTAAAATCCGGTTAAACCCGACGGCGTCTTCCATGAATTTCCGGAGAGCAACCGGGCGCTTCTCAAGCTTTAAAAATCCCTGTTGAATGGCGCTGACGTCAACCAAATCATCAATCAACGCAATCATGTGCTGACAGGATTTTTCCATCACCGAAAGCAGCTCTTCCCGGGTTTCCGGGGCAAGCGTTTGTCCGGAAAATTTCCGAAAGACGCTCAAGCTTGTTTTCAAAGCCGCCAGCGGGCTCCGCAAATCATGAGCCACGATCCCTAGAAATTTACTTTTCGTTTCGCTCAGTTCCAGGACACGGCCGTAAAGGATACTTTTTTCCGCGATCAAGGAAAGCTGACCCGCGATTCTGATAAAAAAATCGACATGCGCGTCGCGATAAGTATTCGGCCGGCGGCTGGAAAAAAAGAGGAATCCGATCGGTTTTCCCTGTGCGATTAACGGGCAAGTCAAGCTGGAACGGACACCTTCCGCGACCAATTTCCGGCTCGACTCAGAATCCGGATGGTCTTCAAGGTATTTCGCAAGGTCATTTAAAATTCGCGGCTTCCCTGTTTCAACGATATCCGCCAGACTGCTCCCGCGTAGCGGCGCCGCATAGCCCTCTTGAATTTGCCGGCTCCTGAATTCCGATTTCATCCAAACCAGCGAAACCGTTTCCAGCTTTTCATCAAGAAGGGCACATCCGATCCGGTCATACGGAATCTCTGTCTTGAGCGACTGATAGGTGTATTCAAGAATTTCGGGCAACGTCATGCCCGCGTTGATTTTTTCGGTAATCTTGAAAAGGACTTCTGCCTCTTCCATCCCCGCCTGCCTTGGTTATCAGTTTTCAATGGGAGGCGCATCCGCCTGGCGAAAAACCATTTTACACCGGTTGCTATACGGATTGGAGAAAAATTATCCTTTATCCGAACCCTTCCGACGGCCGGGATTGAACACTTGACGGCATGTGAAAACCGCAAGAATGACGCTTTTCTTCCGGGTTTTTACGTCCGGGCAAATGGGTTAGGCGGTTTTACCGGCGGCTTTATCAAACGGGGCGGAAACACTTTCCCTGTTTGCGTGACAAAATAAACGCCTTTATTGATAACGATTCTCCAGTACGGTTCAAAGGGAGATGGACTCATTGGACTGCCCGGCTGCCACTCGAGCTGTGCGGCGGTCCGGCCATACCATTTTCTGACAAACATGACCCAATCGCCGAATTTTTCATTCGGGAAATCCGTCTGCCTCAAATACAAAAAAACATGCCGAATCGCCGCCTGTTTTTCCAAAATGGCAACATGCGCGGGTTCCGCCGTCCTGGCGGCTTCCAGAAATTTTCCGTCCAAAGAACGGAATGAAATTCCGGCGGAAATGTAATCCCCCCTCACCCTCCCCTCTCCCCGCGGGAGAGGGTTGGGGTGAGGGATCCGCTTCCGAAACATCGCGATCGTATATTTTTCTTTTCGGTCAGTCCGAACGACTTCCCTCAGCGAATCCAGCCGCGTGCCCGAAAACGCCCGGGCGAACGTCTCGTCACGAAGCACCACTCCGGGAATCAAGCGGCTCCAGTCAAAAACGGCCGGCTGACGCGGCTTGCTTTTCGCGCCGAAAATTTTCAAGGGTGAATCCGTTTCGGCGGCCGCCGGAGTTTGTCCGGCAAATTGACGGTAGGATTCGCTGATTTCGGGCTTCGGAGTAAAATCGGCCGGTTGAATGTTTGCCGTGCTTGTTACCGGCGGCGGTTCGGCGACCAGAACATACCGGTTGTGATAGATGTCGGATGTCACCATAGGTTTAAAATAAGTTGCCGCAGCTTCTTCGGCGGTCACAAAACGGTTTGCGCCAATGCCGGCGACGCTCGGGTCGGTCAGCCAAAATCCATAAACGATAAAATCGGGCGTTAACCACGGATTCGATTCGTCCGGGAGAGGATCCGCGCTGGCGGAAACACCGTTCACGACGACCCAGTGATTGTAACTGCCGAAAACCGGAACCGCCGGAGGCACTTTCGCCGGATCCGTATATTCGGTTGATCCCCAGTAAAGCGGCGCGGGGTAATCCATCCAGTGGGCAAGATCCCGCATGTAATCATTGAGGTTTGTCGTCGAGATAATCGAAAAATTATAACCCTGATACGGGTTCCCGTCCGGGAGAGAGTCGTAAAAATCGTACGGTTCCGTCAACAGGGCATCATACGGGTCAAAATGCCCGAGCACCGCGTCCATTCCTTTCGGGTCAAGCTCGGCGCCGGGGCCCTGGTTAACGGGAAGATTTAAGGGATGGCCGTAATCATAAATATCCGTTTGAGTCAGTGACGGCGAAGCGCCAAGATAATTCAGAATCATTTTTGCGGCCGCCGCGGAACTGTAAGTTTCCTTCTGGACATACGGGATGACGTGATGAATCGTCCAGAAGAACAGATTCGAAAAATCGCTTTCGTTCTGTTCCGGATATGCGTTGTCAACCGCCGTCACCGCGTATTCGTATGTTGAATAAGCGGCGCCCGGATCAACAAAACTTGTCCCGACCACCAACGTCGAAGTCAGCTTCGTAAAATCGGCGGCACCCGCCTCACGGCGGTAAACATTGTAACCGACGACGTCATCCTCCGGATTTTCATCCCATGTCACCATCACATCATTTCCCTGCACGGTCAACCGGACATTTTGCGGCACGGAGGGCGTAAATTCATCCCCGAGAAACGCGATATCATCCACCCAAATTTGCCCGCCTCCGGATTTTTCATTCGTAAATGATATGTTGTCCAGCCGCGTTAGACGAACGCCTGCTTTCTGAAAAACCGAAAGCGGAATCCTGGCCTCCGTCCAATGAACCGGAATCCCGCCGCCGGAAAGATAATCCGAAATCCGGACTTTGTGCTCATGCTGTTCAAGCGCGAGCTCTTCTCCTTTGTAATCCACCGTACTGTCTTTCAAGCCGACCGAAAAATCCTCATCCGCCGTATTTCCCCTGATCCAGAAACTCACACGATCCTTGTGGCTGACGCTGTGCCGTTCGAGCGTCATAAACGCGCCGTCATCCGCCTCTGAAGCCGAGATCCGAATCGCCCAATTTTGCGGACCATACAGCAGTTCCGGAAACGGATCGCCGATATTTTCATAGAGCGCGGAACCGGTTCCCCACGCGCCGACAGAACCGCCGAACGCGGTCGGGTCCATCCCGTTATTCTCATCAAAATTCATGACAATAGGTCCAACATCGCCGGCATTAAATCCCACGCCGGCGCGAGCCATGCCATCCGTTATCCGCGACTGCTGCATCGCGAGCTTCCAGACAAGACCCGTCAAATAATTTTCAATTCCGCCGATCATCGCGCCCTGATCAATTCCGAGCGATGCTGAAGCAAAATGGCCGGTCGGCCCGTCCGGATGCCGGCGGTTAGAATCGCGATAAACATATCCCCTATTGAATGAATTTGGAAAACCGTATCGCCCAATCATGTCGTTGTACCACGGCTCATCATTCTGGAACCGGTTCAATATATTCCGCATCATGCGGATTGATTCTTTCGGCGTAAACGCAGTTGATCCGGGTGCCGCATAAAGAAAAACCGTTCCGCTGTCATTATTGAGCGCCATGTCCGCCAATTTATCATTAAACGTAAAATCTGCCGGAAATTTGAGAATGGGCTGTGCGACATCATAACCTGTGGAAGCAATGCCAGATAAAAGCCCCCATGAATCAAAATCATAGGATTCATAAGCGTTGGGATCGCCCGTCCCGTCGCTGAAACCGCTGGTTCTGAGATTGATGCAATACTGCCGGTTCGCCATAGTCGCGCTGACGGAATTATTGAAAAAATTAGTTTGTTTGAAACCATCCGGACGGCCGCGGAAATCGGCGAACATGTGGGAATATTGATGATTGTGAATAGACCCCGCGTGTAGATAATGGAGTTCCTCGGAATTATTTGTATACCCCGGAGCGCCGGAAGTATTCGGCATGCCCGGCACAAACGCAAGGTTTTCGGGCTGGTTCCCGGGGAAAAGGCGCGCCCATTCATTGGGAAACATCACATGATCGCCGGCCAAAAATTGCCACGCGTGCTCGTTGACGCCTTTCCCTTGACCCGCCGACATGGCCTGAAACAGAAGAATCATTAACTCGGAATAACGATTCCAATAATCGAGTGTATGCCCGCCTTCGATACAGTTTTGCCCCGTGGAACAGCCGTCATTCCAACCCTGATAAAAGACATTTCCATCGTAGAGCCAGTTCCATTCCGTATTGTCAAATAACTGATGCGCCAATGTTTCCACTTCTGTCCCGCGATAATACGATGCGGCGACAAGCGCGCCGGCGGTCAGCAGTGCGTGATCGATGGTTGAAATTTCGGAGGTTCCTTCGCGGGCGCCGTCATTTTGAATGAAGTGATACAGGTACCCGTGGCGGCTGGTCTGCGGATCAGACGCCTGAAGCTCGACCAAACGTGTCAACGCTATTCGAATCCGGTGATACGCGTCTTCACGCCTCACCCAATCGTTGTGGCCGGCGATCACGTACGCGACGAATGAAAAACCGATCGCCGCGATTGAATTGTGATTTTCGCTGAATCCGCCGCCGTCATAGTCGGCGCCATCATGCGTGAAATAATAGGGCGGCCTGGATGCTTCCCAAAAATACAGAAAGGATTTCCCCTGGAATAATTTTAGAATTTGGCGTTCCGTCAAAGTGCCGGCGGTTGAAAATTCCAACGGGTGAGTCCCGGCAAACCATTCATCGAGATTGGTTAAACCGTCTCCGTCAGGATCAGCATCCGGATCCGCGGCCGTGGGGCTTCCGAAATACTGATTTTCCCATGAATCCGGCAAAATGTCGCCGTCCGTGTCAACAAACGCCCAGAGAATCTTGCCGCCGCCAAAAAACAGATAAACAAGCAAAATGAGTACTGCCAAACGTGTTTTTTTAATCATTGCCTTCGTGAGGCCTCCTTTGCAAGCAGTGGGAGGTAGTTTAACAGCCGCATTTTGATAAGTCAAACTACGCCCGCAACCACGTTCGCGATCCAGCCACGTTCCAAAGATGTTTTAGCGTTGAATCCTGCCGAATAAACGTCTATCATGAGCCGGTTGAGAAAAATAATGATGCGCAATTTAAAACGTTTTTGGCTGGCAGCGGTTTTGTTCATCCTGGCTTTAACGGCCTTTGCGCTATTTTTCCGTTTCGGTCACGACATCAGGAACGCGCTATTGCCGGCTTTCCATTCAAGGATGTCCGGCCCGACGATTCCCCACTCCGAAGACAAAGCGGGGGATAAAAAACCGGAGCGAACAGATCGTGATGCCACGGAAGTCGATTCTCTTACGCTTGACATTCCTTTGGTCAAGGAATCCGTCGCCCGGCTGCTTGACCGGATTTCAATCACCGTGGAAGAAACCAGGGTAGAAAGCCCAATGCCCGGCGTTCCGCCCGAAAAACACCTCCTTGAATTGCCCTTGACCGAAGTACCGCCTGTTCCTGCAGAAATTCTCATCAAACCGGAAATGCTGCCGACAGTTCCCGTGCCCCCTCACACGGTACCCGTCGCGCCGTTTGATTTTTCGGATCCCTTTTTGATCAAAGAAATCATTCCGCAGGAGGCGCTTTATTTTCAACCCGGCGTCGGAATCGACGCTAGGACGGGAATGCCTTACGATCATATCCGTGTGCGCTTGAAAACAGGCATCTTGGGTGAAGTGGGAAATTATACCGCATCATCAAAGCTTTCCCTGCAGATTCCTTTTCTGCTGGGAGTGATCAACGGAAATCGCGTATTTCAAAACGTCGCGATAACGGGGGCCGAATCGGAAAAGATTCTCCGTAAAGTTTTCGAAACTCTTTTGACTTATCTCGAAAAATATCCGGATTATCACGGCTTTTTACCTTGGGTTGAGATCCGGCCGAACGGCACCATCGCTCCCGCCACAACAAAAATCCCTTCCCTTGACAACGGTCAGCTCAGCTGGGCGCTGGCGGCGGTAATTGCTTCCTTTGAAAACGACGTCTTGCCGGGCAGGCGCGAACTCGCGAACATGGCGCGGCAAATCGCCGCGAACCATGATTATTCTTTTTTTCTGGATCGAGATCTGGGCCTTCTCCACGGAACGATTCAGAAAGATCCGTTTGAGAATATCTGGTTCGGGGATGAAAGCTATTATTTGAACGATATGTTCGAAGGAATTATGGCCGTTTTATGGGCTGTTCTTCACGAGCAAACTTCCGAGGAAATCTGGGATAACTTGAAAATCCCGACTTCCGACTACGTCATGGCAGACGGCGAGATTGTAACTACTTTTGAAGGATTTCGCGCGTCATTTCATGAGCATTGGGCGCTCGCGTTCCTGCCGCTTATGGATTCAAACCTCGGCCCGTTGTATCAAAACTACCTTCATGTCCAGGCCGATTACGCCCGCCGCCACGGCCTTCCCGGCTTTCTCAGCACGGCTTATGACGCGAAAGGCACGTACCGGCAAATGGGAATCCCCGCGATCGCCAAAGAACGTGTTGACCGCAGCGATGTGTCCGTTGTTTTCGCAACCGCCATGTCCATGTTGATTTCCCCTTTCAACGGTTATCAGTGGCTGAAAACCATTTACCAGTTCGAAAACATCCAGTCCCCATACGGGGCGCTGGAATCGGTCGGGCATGACGGTTACGCGGACATTTTCACCGCCGACGGGAAAGGCATGACATTGCTGGCACTGTCCGGAGGCGTGGTTCAGGAAATCACCGCATATTTAAAAACCCGGAAGTTTTCCGGCGGGGAAATCTCCTTATACGACAAGTTTCTGGAGTTAATCGAAAAAAAATATGTTCAGATGATGAAAGAAAGAAACGGAAAACCTGTTTACACAACCACCAAACCCTATCCGATGCCTCCCTCAACATTTATTTCGGTCGATCCGGAAAAAATCCTCGATGCCGGAGATAAATACAACGTCAATGACCATCTGCAGCCCGGACATTTGCACGGGAAAAATGTCCGATCGGCAGGCCGACGGACCCTGGAGGATGACCTGAAACCCGGCGAACCGTTCCGGTTTGAATTCGAGATTCCGGCTTTTTATCTTTATTTTGATCAATGGGCTTACCGCGGAACTTATATCGACAGAGCCGTCCGGATCGCGGCTATGCGGTATCTGAGCGTTTCCGTTCCCGCGCAAGATCCGCCGCAGATATTCACGGTTGATTTTAAAAGCGATGATATCCGGCTGGCCACGGTTCAAATTGACACCGGAAAAGACGGAATCCTTTCTGAAGATGGGGAATGGAAAACCCTGATTTCCAAAGTTGAAACAATACCGGAAGCGGAGTATAAGCCATTCAATTATTTTTCCGTCGGAATCAATGATCCTCGTTATTTGCCCCGCCGCTATCTGTCTAACGGCCGGAAAGGGACAATCGTACTGAAAGACATTACCCTTCTTCACGACCACCCCCTGCTCAAAGAAGAACCTGAAGGGGGCGAAGACGCGGGCGAAATGGGCTTGCCGGACGGGTTCGACCTGTCCCGGTACTGGATTCTCATTCA